>JAZRGP010000447.1:0-3709 GCA_045644225.1 Christensenellaceae bacterium
CGTTGCTACAGGTCCGCTGACATCCGATGCCCTCGCAGAAGATCTCCAGAAGATGAGCGGCAATACCGAGATGTTCTTTTACGATGCCGCAGCGCCCATCGTTACCGCGGAAAGCATCGATTTCGACTCCGCTTTTACAGCTTCCCGTTATGACCGCGGCAGCGACTATGTCAACTGCCCCATGACCGCTGAGGAATATTCCGCTTTCTATCAGGAACTCATCAATGCGGAATGCACAGGTCAGAAGGAATTCGAAAAGCACATCTTCGAAGGCTGCATGCCCGTCGAAGTCATGGCAAAGCGCGGCGCACAGACCCTTCTTTACGGTCCGCTGAAGCCCGTCGGTCTCATCGATCCGCATACGGGCAATATGCCCTTTGCCGCTGTTCAGCTTCGCAAAGAAGATAAGGAAGGCCGCCTCTATAATCTCGTCGGCTTCCAGACTCACCTTAAATTCCCCGAGCAGAAGCGCGTCTTCTCTATGATCCCTGCGCTTAAGAATGCTGAATTCGTCCGCTATGGCGTTATGCACAGAAACACTTATCTGTATTCTCCCGCACTGCTCGATAACCGCTATCGCATGAAGGATGATCCCATGACCTTCTTTGCAGGTCAGATGACGGGTGTAGAAGGCTATGTCGAGTCCGCAGCAAGCGGTCTGCTCGCAGGTCTCTATGCCGCTGCCGATGCTCTCGGTACCGAGCAGCACGTCTTTACTCCCGCAACGGCGATCGGCGCTCTTCCGAACTACGTAAGCTCCAGCGTCAGCACAAACTTCCAGCCGATGAACGTCAACTTCGGCATCATGGAGGAATGCAAGATCCGCAAAAAGCAGCAGCGCATCCAGTTTATCATCGAACGCTCTCTGGAAGAAATCAGGAGGAATGTATAAATGTTAAGAGGTACAACCATCGTTGCCGTTAAGAAGGACGGCAAAACAGCCATCGCAGGCGACGGTCAGGTCACGCTCGGCGAAAAGGTCGTCATGAAGCATACCGCCGTCAAGGTGCGCAGATTATATAACGGAAATGTCGTCGTCGGCTTTGCAGGTTCCGTTGCCGATGCATTTACGCTTTCCGAGCGTTTCGAAGCAAAACTCGAGCAGTACAGCGGCAGCCTCGCACGTGCAGCTGTTGAACTCGCTCAGGATTGGCGCAGCGACAAATACATGCGTAAGCTTGAAGCAATGCTCATCGCAGCAGATAAAGATACTCTGCTGATCGTTTCAGGTACAGGCGAAGTCATCGAGCCCGATAACGGCATCCTCGCGATCGGTTCGGGCGGCAGCTATGCGCAGGCAGCTGCTCAGGCGCTCGTCGAGAATACCGACCTCCCCGCTTCTGAAATTGCTGTCAAGGCGATCAAGATCGCTTCGGATATCTGCGTTTTCACGAACGGCAATATCACACTGGAGGAGATCTAAATCATGGCAGAACTCACTCCCAAACAAATCGTAGAAGAACTCAATAAATATATCATCGGTCAGGACGATGCAAAGCGCGCCGTTGCGATCGCTCTTCGTAACCGCTACCGCAGAAACCTCCTTCCGCAGGAGATCCGTGACGAGATCACACCCAAGAACATCATCATGGTCGGTCCCACGGGTGTCGGTAAAACCGAGATCGCAAGACGTATCAGCAAGCTCATGCGTGCGCCTTTCGTCAAGGTCGAGGCGACCAAGTTCACGGAAGTCGGCTACGTCGGCAGAGATGTCGAGAGCATCATCCGCGACCTCGTCGAAGCATCTATCCGCATGATCAAGCAGGAACGCTATGAGCTCGTCAAGGAGCAGGCTGCCGCTCATGCAGAAGAACGTCTGATCGACATTCTCTGCGGAACCGCAAAAAAATCTTCCGCATCCTCCCCCAATCCTTTCACGCTCATTTTCGGCAATCCTCAGCTCAAGTCTTCTCCCGAGGAAACTCCCGATCAGAAGGAAGAGCGCATGACCAAACGCCAGGAGATCGCTTATCAGCTCCGTGCAGGCGTTCTGGAAAATCAGGTCGTCGAAGTTGAGGTCGAGGATCAGGGCGGCATCGGTATCGAGATCGCAGGCATCGGCGCAGATATCAATATGGGCGAAATGTTCTCCGGCATCATGCCGCAGAAGACCAAGATCCGCAAAGTCCCCGTCAGCGAAGCAAGAAAGATCCTCTCTCAGCAGGAAGCCGACAAACTCATCGATATGGACGACGTTACTTCCACAGCGATCATGCGTGCTGAGCAGGAAGGCATCGTATTCCTCGACGAGATCGACAAGATCGCAGGCAAGACCATGGGCAACGGTCCCGACGTTTCCCGAGAAGGTGTTCAGCGCGATATCCTGCCCATCGTTGAAGGCAGCACTGTCGTTACAAAATACGGTCCCGTCAAGACCGACTATATGCTCTTTATCGCAGCAGGTGCGTTCCAGACCGCGAAGATCTCCGATCTCATCCCCGAGCTTCAGGGCCGCTTCCCCATCCGTGTGGATCTCAAACCGCTCACAAAGGAAGATTTCGTAAAGATCCTCTCCCAGACGGAGAACGCGATCACAAAGCAGTATGCAGCTCTTCTCTCTACTGAAGGCATCAATCTCCGCTTCGCAGACGATGCGATCGAGGCGATCGCGGAATGCGCTGCCGCTGCCAACAGTACGATGGAAAACATCGGCGCTCGCCGCCTGCATACCGTCGTGGAAAATATGCTGGATGATATCAGCTTCAATGCCGCTGATGTATTCCCTCCCGTCGATCTCGATATCGACGCAGCTTATGTAAAAGAACACACCAAAGGTGCGCTCAAAGAAAGTAATTTTGAAAGGTTTATTCTGTAAATGCCGCTTTATATCACGCAGTCCGCAAGGAATTCCTGTGCATATAAAATGGGGATCCGCCCCGGTGATCAGATTCTCGAAATGAACGGCGAGGCCGTCAACGACTTCATCGATTACCAATATTTTACCGCAGAGGATGAGCTTACCGTTTCTTTCCGAAAGCCCGACGGTACCGTCATGACCAAGTCTGTAACGAAAGACCCTTATGACGATTTCGGTGTGGATTTCGAGGAAAGCAAATGCCGTTCCTGCGCGAATAAATGCATCTTCTGCTTTATCGATCAGCTTCCCGAAGGTATGCGCGATACGCTGTATTTCAAGGATGACGACTGGCGCATGAGCTATATCATGGGCAATTACGTAACGCTCTCCAATGTCGGTGAGCAGGAATTCGACCGCATCCTCCGCAGAAAAACTCCGCTCTATATCTCTGTCCACGCAACAGATGCGGATGTCCGCAAAAAGATCCTGAATGCGAAGAACTCCGATATCCTCCCGAGGCTGAAAAAGCTTGCCGAACATAAAATCTCGTTTAATTCGCAGGCAGTCCTCGCCGCAGGCATCAACGACGGCGCCATCCTCGAGAAGACCATTACCGATCTCATGGCGCTCCATCCCTATGCGTCTTCACTTGCGCTCGTTCCCGTCGGCATCACGGCACACCGCGAGGGTCTCTTCCCTCTGCATGTCATGACGCGTGACGAAGCCCGCGCGAACATCGCGATCGCTGAGCACTATCAGAAGATCTGCCTCGAGCAGCTCGGTCCACGCTTCGTATTCTGCTCGGATGAGCTCTATATCAAAGCGGGAAAGGAACTCCCGCCGGATGAGTATTATGTGGATCATATCCAGCTGGAAAACGGCGTGGGGATGATCCGGCTTCTGGAAACGGAG
>JAZRGP010000448.1:0-3058 GCA_045644225.1 Christensenellaceae bacterium
TACGAAGGGCATCGGGGAAGAGATCCGATATGTATCCGACTGGAGCAGGATGATCTACGAAGATCTGAAGAAAAAGATCGCTGCGGGAGAGGAGCAGATGCTCTCCGCAACGACGAAGATCCACATGATCGATTATGAGAAGCATAAATATGTTGAAGTTGGCGAGGGTACGGTAACGCTGGATCAGAACGGATTCCGCCTGATCGGCAAGATCAACGGCGAGGATGCGGATATCACAGCACCTATTGAGGGCATCCCCACGCTGCCCTTCAGCCCGGGAAAACGCTTCGAGATCCAGCAGGGAAAAACGATCTATCGATGCGTCCCCGAAGACGGAAAGCTCGCCATGAAGTTCATCAACATGGTCAAGATCTTCTATGAGATGAGCAGGGGAGAATAACAACGGAATTTTGAGGAGAGAACATGGCAAGAGAAGTTAACCCGAAGGATACGACAAGAGCGATGGCATATGAGTTCTGGATGAAAGCGCCGAACCCGATGGTCACGTTTTTCAAGACACTGGATGTGACGAAGCTCATCAGAATGTCGAAAAAGAAAGGTCTGAAATTCAATATGCTGATGGACTACTGCATTGGAAGAGCGGCTGTTGGCGTAAAGGAATTTTATCTGCTGCCCGTCGGTGAAAAGCTGATGCAGTATGACACGATCGCGGTCAATACCATCGTGAAAAACAAAGACGGGGAAGTGAGCTCCTGCGATATTCTCTTTACAGAGGATCTTGCGAAGTTTAACGAGGATTATGTGAAATATACCGCACAGACCGCGGAGACCTGCACGGACAGAGACCTCTCGGAGGACAGCATGGTGATCGGGACATCCGCGATCGTGGATACGGAGATCGACGGTGCTGTCGGTATGAACAGCGGGATCTTCAACAACCCGTTTATCATCTGGGGAAAATATCGGAAAAAGTGGTTCCGATATTATCTGCCGATCTCTTTTCAGTTCCATCATACGCAGATGGACGGCGCACACGCAGGCAGATTTCTTGCGAACCTGCAGGATGAGATCGACGGCATAGGATAAACAAAAAAGAGCGCAAAAGTTTTTTGTGCTCTTTTTTTAAAATGTTATGGGGACATAGATTATTCGGGAGGAAATCATGAAAAATATTGTAAGGATAATGCTGTTGACGATCGTTTTTATGATGCTCTTTACTGCGCAGGCTTATGCTAATTCGGCGCGTCCTTCCCCGTATGATATTGATATTGCAATTGAAGACGACAAAACGATTGAAAAAGTGGTTCTTTTTGCTTCTGAAGATGGAGTGCAGTTTGTGGAAATGGATCAGGAGGAGTATTTAACGGAAACGCGAAAGAATAATGAGTTTATTGCGCGTTTTCACAGTGACGAAGTTTATCCGTATTTTAAAATTGCGGTAGATTATGCGGATGGATCTTATGAAGAATCGGAATCGGTGAATTTTACGGAATGGGGAGATTACCGATATGATCCCGAAAGTAAAAGTCTTACCTTGTGGGAGATTACGAGTTGGCGGTTATCCGGGATGGATTATATTTTATATCCGATTATTTTGGTGTTTCCGCTGATTATAACGATTATGGTGGAAATGTTTATTGCAAAAGCTTTTCAGCTAAGCAAGACGGGAATGGTTGGTATAATAAATTTATTCACCAATTTGATAATGAATCTGTTTATTACGGTACTGTTTAACGAAGTATATTTAAACTACGCTCTTGTATTGCTGATTTGCGAAGTGTTGGTGATGGTTGTGGAATTTGGTTTCTATCTATGGCGGTTTAAGGGTGCATATACTGTGAAACGGTTGGCGCTGTTTACACTGACGGCGAATCTTGCGAGCTGGGCGGTGTATTATGCCATATCGTTTTGGATGTACTGATAATAAAAAAAGACGCTCGGCTCAACTGCCAGGCGTCTTTTGCTTTTTGCTTTAAAAGATCCCCTTATTATACTTGATCATCGCGGAGAACATCAGGATGAGCCCGACGATCACTCCGCAGATGGTGGCTGCATTGCCGATGACGCTAAACACATCGTTTCCGAGCAATTCCGTCGCGAGTGTACATGCAGAAAGGATCAGCAGAGAAACTCCGATGATGATGGTTCCGAGACCGACTTTCTTTCCGAAGGGAATGCGGTCTTCTTCTGTTACACGCTGACGGTGATACCAATGGAGTGAATTGATATTGCCTTTTGAATTGAAATATCCGATCACGATCAGAACAATACCGATGATCGCAGAGCCGATCACAGCATCCATAGAGGTGCCTCCTTATGCAGAATGATTCTGTATGCAAATATTATATCATGCGGCGGACAACGCTGCAAAGGGAGAATTTTATGCGGATAATTGCAATTCCCGTGAAATCAGCTTATAATATTTCTCGGAAGAAGACGAACGGAGGCAAAGTATGTTTGGCGATTGTCATATGCATATGATCCTGGACAGCATATATTTCCGCGATGCGATCGACAGGCACAAAGGCGGTGTTATCGAGAGCGATGTTCGCGCGATCCTGCAGCAGTATGCGGACGCAGGAGTGACTTTTCTGCGCGATGGCGGCGATGCATGGCGCGTTGCGGACAAGGCAAAGGAGTTTGCTCCCGAATATGGCATCGACTATATCTCTCCGTCGTTCCCCATTCATAAAATCGGTCATTACGGCGGCTTTATCGGTTTGGGATTCCATGACATGCGGGAATACCGCGGGCTGGTGGATCGTGCGGCGGAATACGGCGCGGATTTTATCAAGATCATGATATCCGGACTGATGGATTTTGACGTATTCGGCAGGCTGACCTGCGAGCCGTTATCCGCAGAGGAGATCGCGGAGATGATCCATATCGCGCATGAAGAGGGCTTTGCCGTTATGGCACATGCGAACGGCGCAAGGACCATCGAAGCGGCGGTAAAGGCAGGTATCGACAGCATCGAACACGGAGCATATATGGATGATGAGGCAGTCTCAGCGCTTGCGGAGAGCGATGCGGCATGGGTGCCGTCGATCTCGACCGTGGGCAACCTTATCGGCGACGGAAGGTATTCCGCGGAGGC
>JAZRGP010000449.1:0-5706 GCA_045644225.1 Christensenellaceae bacterium
AAGCGTCGCGATCGTGATATCGCCGATGCTGTTGACTTCGCTGAGCAGCGCAGTATCCACGCGGAGCATGCCGCGTTCCTCTGCCAGCAGCAGGACCTTGCCTTCAGAGGGCTTTCTATAATGTGCGCCTTCCACGGGACACATCGCCGCCATTCTGAGCGCCGCATCTTCCTCATGGATCTCGCCTGCGTTTTCTTCCCAGATGAATACCTTTCTCTTGCCGAGGTTCAGCAGATATGGGATATCCTCCTCGCGGATAACGTGACCGCGCTTGAATGCCGCACCCTTGAAGCCATCCTTCATTTCCGTAATATCATGGCAGAGCGGCATGCCGACTGCTTTTTCAACATCTATCTTTTTCATACCAGAAATCCTTTCAAAACTGTTCCTGCCTCCAGCTTTCCGCTGCCTGCGGGAACGATCGCAAATACGTCGCAGCCGATCATGCTGCTGATGATGACATTGCCCTGATCCTGCGTCAGATGCATCTTTACCGTGCCGTCCGAGAGATCGAGCTTGCCGCGGAGGAACCGCGCCGCCTTGCTCTTCTTGCCGAATCCCTCAGCAAGCGTCAGGTCGAAGAGCTTATGCTCGGGTTCGCGGGATCCGCAGAGCTTCTTCACGGCAGGCATCACGACCGCATACAGATTCGTAACGGAGGAAGCGGGATTGCCCGAAAGCCCGATGATGAGCTTTCCGTCCTTTTCACCGTATGCACATGCCATGCCGGGCTTGATATTCACAGCCTCAACGAGCATCTCCGCACCGATCTGCTGCATTGCCGCAGGAGTAAGGTCATAGTCACCGACGGATACACCGCCCGTCAGCATGACCATGTCGCATTCTGCCAGCGCAGCCTCGATCCTGCCTGCGATATCGTTTACGTCGTCGCGTGCATTTCCGTAATATTTTGCGTCACACCCAACTTCACCGACCGCCGCAGCGAGTGCGAATCTGTTCGAGTTATAGATCCCGCCTGCAGGCAGCGGCTGACCGACCTCCGTGACTTCGTTGCCCGTGGAGATGATGCCGATGAGCGGCTTTTTATAAACCGTGACTTCAGCCATGCCGAGGGAAGCGAGCGTTCCCGCAAGCCCCGTATCGATCACGGATCCAGCCTCAGCAAGCATCTGTCCGACGCGGATATCCTCGCCCATGCGGACGATGTTTTCTCCATGCATTACAGGAGAGAATATTTTGACCGTTTTATCGGTAAATTCCGTAGCTTCAAACATGATCACCGCATCCGCACCTTCGGGGATAGGCGCACCCGTAAGGATCTTCGCAGCCTTGCCGCAGGTGATCGGTACTGTTGCAACAGCGCCCGCCGCGATCTCTTCCGTGATCTCCAGCACGCAGGGAGCATCCTTGGATGCAGACTGTGTATCCTCCGCGCGGAAGACATATCCGTCATAAGGAGAGCGGTCAAAGGGTGGAACGTTCACTGTAGAAACGAGCGGCTCCGCGAGGATCCTTCCCGCGGCTTCCGCAATGCCGATGCACTCTGTCCCAATGGGAGCCGTGCGCTTCAGCAGCAATTCCGAAGCTTCGGTGTAATCTGTCACAAAATTCATAATTTATCCTTTCAGCAAAATGAGTTTTTGCGGATCTATCGTAATATCGATCTCGTCTGCGGCGATGCTCTGCCATGCGGCTTTGTCCGTATCCCATGCGATCGGGAGCGCATTTTCATCCGCACAGAGCGGCTTCAGCATCACAGTATAGGAGAAGGGGTTTTCCGTCACGGATACGGCCTTGCAGCGGAAGTGATTCTCTCCCTCCGTTCCGCAGGTGATGTCATGCATGCGGATGCCGACGAATTCCGCAGCGCCTTCGCGGGCGGCAAGCTCAATGCCCCATTCTTCCGCGAATACTCTGCCCTCTCCGAGGCTGCACACCGAGGAGATGTTCTTGCATCCCGTGAGCCTTGCGGCATTGACGGTAACGGGATCGGCAAATACCGCTTTTTTGTCGCCGATCACCTCGATCGTTCCGCCGTTCATCACGGCAATTTTATCGGAAATTCTGTAGACCTCGTCGCGGTCGTGCGAGACGAAGATAACTGTCTTTTTAAAGTTTCTGAGGATCTCCGTTACCTCCCGCTCCATTCGGAAGCGCAGGTGGCTGTCGAGCGCGGAGAAAGGCTCATCCAGCAGCAGGATGTTCGGTCCCGAAACGAGGATCCTTGCGAGTGCTGCACGCTGCTGCTGACCTCCCGATAGCTCATGCGGATATCTGTGCGAAAGCTCGCTGAGTCCGAAGCTTTCGATAATGTCATCCGTCAGCTTTTCCCTCTTTGCGGGGTCTTTTTCTCTTCGTGCGCCTGCTCGGATGTTCTCGAGAACGGTCATGTTCGGGAAGAGCGCATAGTTCTGGAAGAGAATGCCCGTGCGCCGTGCCTGCGGAGACAGGTTGATGCGTTTTTCGGAATCAAATAGCGTTACTCCGTCGAGGACGATCCTGCCGCGGTCGGGCTTTTCGATGCCTGCGATGCATTTTAAGGTCATGCTCTTGCCGCAGCCCGATGCACCGAGCAGGGACAGTATCTCGTTCTCCGCAGAGAATTTTACCTTCAGCTGAAAATCCCCGAAGTTTTTTTCAATGTCCACATAGATCGACATATCATTTCCCTCCGTTCACGGCTTTGGAACGAGCCTTTTTTTCCAGCAGATTGACCGTCAGCAAAACGACAAAGGAGATCAGCAGATTGACGATCACCCACTTGAACGCAAGCTCGTCGTTATCCATGCACCAGAGCTGATAGACCGTCGTGGAGACGGTAGCCGTCCTGCCGGGAGTATATCCCGCGATCATGCTTGTCGCACCGTATTCGCCGAGCGCTCTTGCAAACGCAAGCACAGTACCCGCGAGGATGCCCTGACGGCAATACGGCATGCGTACCCGCCAGAAGATATAGGAATCGGAAAGCCCGATGGACTTTCCCGAATAAGCAAGTGTTTCATCAAAGGATTCGAAGGCACCTCTCGCCGTGCGGTACATCAGCGGGAAGGTGACGATGACCGTCGCGAAGATCGCGGACCACCATGTCATCGTGAGCTTCACATCAAAAGCCGCGATCATCCACGCACCGAATGCGCTTTTCGGGCTCATGAATTTGAGCAGGAGGTAGCCGATGACCGTCGGCGGCAGAACGAGCGGCAGCGTAAGGATAACATCAAGGATACCCTTCAGTGTCTTCGGTACCTTCGCGATATAATAAGCCGCAAAGATCCCCGCAAAAAACACGATCACCGTGCTGATCAGCGATATTCTTACCGAATTCCATAACGGGAAAAGATCCATTTGCTTCACCTTTCGTCAGCCGATGGGACTGAATCCGACCGACTCAAAAATTTTATCTGCTTCGTCACTTGTAAGATACTCGAGAAACGCTTCAGCCGCTTCTCTGTTTGCGGATTCCTTCATGATCGCCGCGGGATAGATGACCTGCCCGCACATCTCCGCTGTCGCCGTATCCGCGACCGTCAGCCCTGCGGAAAAAGCATCCGTCTGATAAACGATGCCGCAGTCCACGACCGCTTCGGAAACCTTGGAGGTAATATCCTTTACGTTGGGTCCGTAAGTGATGCAGCCCGCATTTGCGAGGCTCTCTTCATCAAGACCGAAATACGCGAAGATCTTCTGCGTATACTGCCCTACAGGGACATCCGCATTGCCGATCGCGAGCATGGCATCGTTTGCCGCAAGCGCGGTCTTCAGATCCTCATAGGAGCTCAGTCCGAGCGGATTGCTTTCGGGAACGATCAGCGCGACCTTATTTTCGAGGATATCGAATCGAGAACCCTCGAGCACAAAATCAAGTCCGTCCGTATTGACTTCAGCAGATGCCGTGATATCCAGCTGATCTATCTGCTTTTTGCCTGCGGAGATGAAGATATCGCATTCCGCACCCTGCTCTATCTGCGTCTTGAGCGTACCCGAGGAATCGAAAGTGAATATTACTTCCACCCCTTCATTCTCCGCCATGTATTTTTCACCGAGCTGCGTGAGAGTTTCCGTCATAGATGCCGCCGCGAATACGATCAGCTCGCTGCGGTCTTCCTGCGCCGCACACCCCGTGAAAACTCCGATCGCAAGCAGGAGAGCGATCAGCAATGCCATGACTTTTCTTTTCATAACGAACCTCTTGAAAAATAAAAATATCCGTCTTCTTGTATAGACGGATACCTTAAAAAGCCAAAGCATTTTGTTTACTCTGAATTTGAAACTGTACTCCGTCCTCTTTTCAAAATGGAAGGCAAGTGCGTTTCCGCATCAAACCCTGTTCTGCAGGAAACCTGCAGGTCGGCCGATCCTCCATAGCAAAATGCCTTAGGAAGAAGGGCTCGAAGACTTCTGTTTTCAGTATAAATTACGCACAAAATAATGTCAAGAATCGATTTTTCCGTGCATTATCTTGTCATATAGCTGTCTTTTTTCACCGAGAAAAGCACTTTAAGTCCAAGCTTTTCCGCAAGTTCCAGTGCCTGCTTCGTAATGACCGCTTTGCTCATCAGGCAGCCGATGCCGCAGCGGACAGCCTTGCGGACAGTCTGCTCATTGATCCTGCCGCTCGAGAACATCACCGCACCTTTAAGATCATATCCCTGCATCAGTGCCGCACCGACCGCCTTGTCGATGGCGTTGTGTCTGCCGATATCCGTGCGCAGAATATCCCATCCCTCGCCTTTCAGCACGCATTCATGAATGCCGTGAGAACGGGAATATTTATCGGATGCGCGGTTAAAGAGCGCAAGCATCTCTTCCGTCGATGCGGAAACAGTTTCGGATGATTCAAGGCGAACAGCCTCTGCAGGTGCGCCTGCCGCAGCCTCAGCTTCTGCCGTATGACCGTCTTCGGATACAAAAACGGCTTCCGCGGAATATCCCTCGGTATAGAGCCATCCTGCGCAGAGCTCGCCAAGCTGCGAAGGGCTGCATACAAAGCTGTGCAGAAGCTCTTCGCCGCGGAAAAGCTTCAGGTCATGCTCCGCATTCAGCACCATCCCGCAGACTTCTTCCCTGCCGTCTGCATTGCGTGTTACTTCAACATTTATTTCATCGGGCATTGCCGCGAATCGATCGGTGATCTTCATAAACAAACTCCTGTATATTCTGTTTTTTGCCGAAAATATTTATATCGCTATATTACCTTGCGGCGCCCCGCATGTCAACTTCTCAAAATCAGGAAAACACCTGCCGCAAAAAACCTCATTATTGTGAATAAAAAAACGATTTTTCCAAAAAGTAAAAAAATCGTTTTTTCTGAAAAATATATAGAGGAAAGCATTGATTTTGTAACATGATTTTGTTATAATCCAAGCGTAACATTTTGCACATCTCCGTATAGATCCCGCCAAGGCGGAAAATAAAGCATTTTTCCAGTTACGATCGAGAAAAAACGATTCGTCTGTATTTTCCGTTACGACCGTCAGTTCCTGACGCGGCTTTTCCGGCTTTCGTAAATCGGTATTTTCTACGGAAATGAGCATGATTTTATACGATTTCAATGAATCATGAAATACAAGCAAAGGAGATGAATATTCACTCATGAAAAACGACCACATCGTTCAGTATCCCGATGAATACAGCCATTGCATAGGCTGCGCCAGCTGCGAACTGTTCTGCTCCCTCGTACACGACGGCGTAACAGGTCCCTGCCACGGCGGCATCAAGCTCGAACTCGGCAAGCTCACACAGCTTAAG
>JAZRGP010000450.1:0-2767 GCA_045644225.1 Christensenellaceae bacterium
GCTAAGGGCGAACGCGATGTAGCTGTTCACAACGAAATGACGATCAACTTCGAAGTTGACGAATCCAAGCACGTTGTAGCTGAAACAGAATGGGAAAAAGACCCGATCATCAGCGAAGAAGAGGAAGACTCCCTTGATGAAAATCCCCCGATTCCCGGCGGCGACGGTGAAGTTGTTGAACCCGAACTCGAGATCGAAGATATCAACAAGGTTACGATCAAGAAGACAAACACAGAAACAATTCTTGACGAAGAAGTTCCGCTCGCAGCTGCTCCCAAGACAGGCGACTACACAATCGTTCTGATCGCAGTTCTCGCAGTGCTCGCAATGGGCATCGCAGCAACATTCGTTTTCGAAAAGAAGAGAAAAAACAACAAATAATTGATCAACAAAAGAGCTGAGGATTTTTTCCTCAGCTCTTTCTTTTTTTGTCGAAAAATAGTATAGTATAAATGAGAAAGTATATCCTTTTAAGGAATCACACGGAGGAACTTATGCGATTGAAAAAAACAGTCGTTATCATACTTGCGCTGATGCTGCTGCTGACGGCATGCGGCAAAAAAAAGCAGGCTGCCCAGGAGGCGGAAGTCCCGCAGGAAACCCCGACAGCGGAAGCTGCGGAACCGACAAAGACCGCCGCTCCTGCCGCGATCGAAGAGGCATATGTCGAAGCGGTAGAGATCGAGCCCGAAGCAGTCAAGCAGGAGGTCGTGATCCTCGCAGAGCCGCCGCAGGCTGCTATACCCGATATTCTGGAGGCAGAGGCTTCGGGAGAGCTCGTCAAGCAGAACGAAAAGGCGCAGATCGATTATTCCAATACTGCTGACGGATATATCATGGTGCTGTATACTGCTGACAGCGAAAAGAAGCTCAAGACGCAGATCGTCGGTCCCGAGACGACCTATACCTATAACCTTGAAAAAGGTGAATGGGCGGTGTTCCCGCTGACAGACGGTGAGGGCGGCTATCAGTTCAAGGTTTTTGAGAATGTCAAAGGTTCGCAGTATTCCCTCGTGATCGCGGAAGAGGCGGATGTCGTGCTTTCGGATGAGTTTGCTCCCTTCCTGCGTCCCAATCAGTATGTCGATTACGGTTCTTCCAGCAAAGCGGTCGAGCTTGCATGGGAACTGACGAAGGATATCGAGCAGCCGCTCGAAAAGGTGACTGCGGTATATGATTATGTCGTCCGCAACCTCGCTTACGATTATGACAAGGCATCTTCGGTAACGAGCGGTTATGTGCCCGTTCTGGATACCGTCCTTGAGGAAAAGAAGGGCATTTGCTTTGACTATGCTGCGCTGATGACGGGTATGCTGCGCAGTCAGGGGATCCCCTGTAAGATGGTCTTCGGCTATGCGGGAACGATCTACCATGCGTGGATCAGCGTATGGACGGAGGATACGGGATGGGTCGACGGTGTGATCTTCTTCGACGGAACGACATGGCAGCGCCTTGACCCGACTTTCGCGGCATCTGCGCTGGAGGACGAGTCCATTCTCGATTACATCGGGGACGGAAGCAATTATAAAGAAAAGTATCTGTATTGAGGAATAGAACGAGGAGAAACTGATGAGCTCTGCAAAACTTTCCAATCTTGAGATATCCGATCTTTGCCGGGAGCTTGCGCTGCTGATCCATGCAGGCGTAGGCATGGGCGACGGATTGTATCTGCTTTCCGAGGAAGAGAAAGATCCTTCCCGCAAGAAAATGCTCAGCGGCATGGCTGAAGAGATCGACGGCGGTGCATTTCTCTGCGATGCATTCCGCAAGGCAGGCTGTTTCCCGCATTATGTGACGGGGCTGCTGCAGGTCGGTGAGCAGACGGGCCGAACGGAGGATACGCTGAATGCGCTGGCACGTTATTATGAAGAACGCGATCAGACCGAGCGTCAGATTCGCAGCACGCTGACCTATCCCGCGATACTGCTGTTCCTGATGCTTGCGGTCATCGTTGTCCTGCTGAGCAAGGTCCTGCCCGTATTCAATGAGATCTATGAATCTCTTGGCGGCCGCCTTACGGGGATCGCAGGAGGATTGCTCTCTGCAGGGCTCGCCATCGATGCGGCGATGCCCGTGATCTGCGCGGTGCTTGCGGTGATCCTCGTGTTTGCCGTGGTATTTGCGCTGCATAAGGGCTTCCGCAGTCGCATCCTGCGCGGCTGGAATGCACGCAGAGGTGATAAAGGAATTTCCCGCAAGCTGAATAATGCACGTTTTGCGCAGGCACTTGCGATGGGGTTTGCGAGCGGTCTGCCGCTTGAAGATGCGATGGAACTTGCTTCCGAGCTGCTGAAAGACGTTGCTTCTGCGGCAAAGCGCTGTGAGGAATGCCGTGAACTGCTTGCGCAGGGTGAGACACTTGCCGCGGCACTCGGAAAGACCGAGCTGCTCAGCAACTCCGCCTGCCGCCTGCTTGTGCTGGGAATGCGCAGCGGTACGAGCGACGATGTTATGGAAGAGATCGCGCGGAGGATGTCGGAAGAGGCACGTCAGGATATGGAACGTCTGCTTTCCAGGATCGAACCCACACTTGTGCTGATCACATCTGTGCTTGTCGGTGTGATCCTGCTGTCCGTCATGCTGCCGCTGATGAATATTATGTCGACGATCGGGTGATGCCGTGAAGAAAAGAAAAAACATTTTGATCGGTGTTCTTTTGACACTTGCAGTAATTGCGGTGCTTGCGGGATTTCTCGGGGGCATAGAAAACCTCTCCAGCGCACGCGCGGAGGAGGATAAGGCGCGCCTCGAGGATGTTCTGCGCAGG
>JAZRGP010000451.1:0-1658 GCA_045644225.1 Christensenellaceae bacterium
CTGGGGCTTGCATTCTTCTGCGATGCGTTCGATCTCTTCATAATCCAGTACGCCGTCTTCGTTAACGCCGTAGAATACAGATTTGAAGTATTTGCCGGAGAGGTTTGCCTTGCTGCCGTGAGAGAGATGGCCGCCCTGAGAGAGGTCCAGACCAAGGATGGTATCGCCGGGCTTCAGCATAGCATAGCATACAGCCATATTTGCCTGTGCGCCGGAGTGCGGCTGAACGTTGGCATGTTCTGCACCGAAGAGCTTCTTTGCACGCTGAATTGCCAGAGACTCCACTACGTCTACATTTTCGCAGCCACCGTAGAAACGGTTGCCGGGGAGACCTTCTGCATATTTATTGGTAAGATGAGAACCGAGCGCCTGCATGACCGCAGGAGATACGAAGTTCTCGGAAGCGATCAGTTCGATGTTGTTTCTCTGACGGTTGAGTTCCGCATTGATTGCGTTATAGACTTCCATGTCCTGATTTTTGATAGCCGGAAAATCCATTGTTTTTCTCCTTTTGTTTCAACGTGCTAAAGCACTAAATATTTTTCCCAATTAAGGAACATAATACTTTATATTTCGCATAATTGCAAGCCTTTATTCTATAAAATTCGGTAAAGATTTCCTATAACAAAAAAGAGCGGTCGGAACGTTCCGACCGCCTTGAATTTCAGAAAAAAATCACATTATTTGATGTCATTTACGCGGATGATCGCCTTAAGGACTTTACCCTTGCGCGCATCTTCGATCGCCTGATACCAGTCTTCCAGCGGATAAACTGCATCTGTGAAGTCCGTGAGGTTTACTTTGCCCGTGCTGATGAGGTTTAAGCATCTTTCCCATGTTTCGTAGCCCGAGCTGTAGCTGAAGTATACATTGACAGCCTTCAGCACCATATCCGCCCACGGAACGCTGATGTTGCCGTGCGGCAGACCGATCGCGCAGAAGCGACCGTCCTTGCGGATGAAACCGAACGCCTGAGCGATCGCTACACCTGCACCCGAGAGGTCGATAACGACATCCGCACCTACGCCGTTTGTTTCGTCCATATCGACCTGCGTAATATCCTCGTGCATAACATTTACAAGACGGTCTGCACCCAGCTTCTTCGCAAGCGGGAAGCGGTAGGGTTCGTCTGCATCAAGACCCGTCAGGCATACCCAGCCTGCACCGAGAGCCTTTACGATCTGCAGAGCGATAAGAGCGATAGGACCGCTGCCGAGGATAACGACCTTATCCGCAACTTCGATCTTAACTTTTTCAAAAATAGCATGAGCTGCGATGCCCATGGGCTCGATCAGGCAAGCCTGCTCATAGGGAAGACCTTCGGGGATCTTATGGATGAGAGACTGCTTGACTGCGATATAATCCGCATAAGCGCCATCGGAGAGATAACCGGGAGAACGCTTGCTGCTGCAGAGGTGACGCTTGCCCGTCAGGCAGTAACGGCATACGCCGCAAGCCTTCCAGTGCTGCTCGCTGACGACTCTTTCGCCGACAGTAAGACCGCTGACCTCGGAGCCGAGCTCTACAATCTCACCTGCAAATTCGTGACCGATGATCACGGGGACATCGGAATAGAATGTATCATCATAAATTTTTACGTCCGTGCCGCATACGCCGACACACGCAACCTTAACGAGAACTTCATCGGGAGCGACCTC
>JAZRGP010000452.1:0-1992 GCA_045644225.1 Christensenellaceae bacterium
ATATAATCGCCTGCATTGATGTCTGCGGAGATGGTATTATAAACCGCTGCGGGCATCTGGCTAGCAAGGAAGCGCGTATAGATGAGCTGATAGAGCTTAAACTGATCCGTCGTAAGCTGAGACTTCAGAGACTCGGGCGTATATTTAATGTATGTCGGGCGGATCGCTTCATGAGCATCCTGAGCATTTTTACGGGAGGAGAAGAAGTTCGGCTTTTCGGGAACAAATTCCTTGCCGTATTTCTTTTCGATATATTCGCGTGCAGCGAACTGTGCTTCAGCAGATACTCTCGTAGAGTCAGTACGCATATAGGTGATGAGACCGACGGTCTCGGATTCGCTGATCTTGACACCTTCGTAGAGACCCTGCGCGATGACCATCGTGCGCTTGGTATTGAAACCAAGCTTCTTGGAAGCATCCTGCTGGAGGGTACTTGTCGTGAAAGGAGCATAGGGGCGCTTCTGACGCGTGCCGCGCTTGACATTATTTACGACAAAGTCGGAATTCTTGATCGCATCGAGGATCTTGTTTGTTTCTTCTTCGTTGGCGGGCTCGATCTTGCCGTTTTTATCACCGTGGAACTTTGCTTCGAAGCTTGCGTTCGTTTCGGAATCCGTGAGCTTTGCTGTGATGGTCCAGAATTCACGCGGGATGAAATTGAGGATCTCGTTTTCACGGTCGACGATAAGGCGGACTGCTACGGACTGAACTCTGCCTGCGGAGAGACCTCTGCGGACCTTGCTCCAGAGGAGGGGACTCAGCTTATAGCCAACGAGACGGTCGAGAACACGGCGCGCCTGCTGTGCATTGGCGCGGTTGATATGGATGGGACGGGGACGGTCGATCGCCTTGACGACAGCGTTTTTGGTGATCTCGTTGAATTCGATGCGGCAGCACTGATCCTCGGGGATGCCGAGGGCATTTGCGATATGCCAGGAGATCGCTTCGCCTTCGCGGTCCGGGTCAGTTGCGAGATAGACTTTTTCAGAAGCCTTTGCTTCCTTCTTAAGTTCATTCAGGATCTTGGAACGACCGCGGATAACGATGTATTCGGGCTCGAAATTATCCTCGATGTTGATCGCGATCTTGCTCTTGGGGAGGTCGATCAGATGACCGTTGCTTGCGGTGACCTTAAATCCTTCGCCGAGGAATTTTTCGATGGTTTTTGCTTTTGCAGGAGACTCTACGATGACGAGAGCCTGTTCCTTGAGTGTCTTAGCCATTAATACTCTCCTGAGTTTTATAGTTTAATACTGTATCTGTTTCCGGGAAGCCGAACGATAACGCCTTTGAGCTCGAGCTGCATGAGCGTCATGCTGAGTTCGGCAACATTTTTGCCTGTTTGCGCGGCGAGGAAGTCGATTTCCGCATCGCCCCGCTTTAGCAGAGTATACAGTTCATTTTCGGAAAAATCAAGTTTTGGCAAAAATTTTTCTTTTTGTTCATATTTTTTCTTAATATCCCACCCGAAATGACCCATGACGGTATCCGAACCGAGGGTAACGATCGCACCTTCGGAAATGAGGGCATTCGGAAGCGCAGAATAGGGAGAATTGAGGTCGCCGGGGATCGCGAAGACCTCTCGGTTTTCCTCTACGGCACAGCGCATCGTGATCGCGGCGCCGCTCTTCATCTCGCCTTCGACGATGAGAACACCGGGGCAGATGCCGTTGATGATGCGGTTGCGGGCAGGGAAATTGCCCCTGAGGGGCTGGGTTCCGGGCATATACTCGGAGATGATTGCGCCGCCGTTTTCCAGAATCTGTCCGTAGAGCTTTTGATTCTCCGCTGGATAGACGATATCTGCGCCACAGCCCAGCACGGCGATGGTTTTGCCCATACCCATCAATGCGCCCTCATGGGCGGCGGTATCGATTCCGCTGGCAAGGCCACTGACCACGGTGACATTTTCACGGGCCAGGGCTTCGGCGAAATCTTTGGCAGCTTTCTGACCATCCCTTGTGCAGCGGCGGGAGCCAACGATGGAGAACA
>JAZRGP010000453.1:0-9538 GCA_045644225.1 Christensenellaceae bacterium
CGGGCTTAACATATTTGAGCAGCACGCAGGGGCGGCGCGAGATAATGACCGACGGCTCCTCCGCTGCCAGCTCCTCTTTGATCGCCGTCTCGCACGCCGCAAGGTCGTATGGATCCACCACGCGCACGCGGTTAATGCCCAGCGCACGGCACAGCGCCTCCAAATCCACCTTGGCGGCAGGGTCGCCCTTGATGTTGTAACCCGTGGTGGGGTTCTGCTGATGTCCCGTCATGCCGGTTATGGAGTTGTCGAGAATAAGAACGGTTGCGGGAGAGCCGTTGTAAACGATGTTAACAAGACCTGTTATACCGGAGTGCATGAACGTGGAGTCGCCGATGACTGCAACGGTTTTGTTGTCTGCCGCACCGTTCTGGGACTTAACGAAGCCGTGCGCACCGGAGATGGAAGCGCCCATGCAGATCGTCGTATCAAGCGCCGCAAGCGGAGGAACCGCACCGAGCGTATAGCAGCCGATATCGCCGAGAGCCGTGATCTTGTTCTTTGCGAGCGTGTAGTAAAGACCTCTGTGGGGGCAGCCTGCGCACATTACCGGAGGACGGGCAGGGATCGCATCGTCTACCTTTGCGCCGCTTTCGGGAACTGCACAGTCCATAAGAGCCGCGATCTTGTTCTGAGAGAATTCATCGATGCAGGGGAACTTATCCTTGCCGACGCAATCGATACCCATTTCCTTGCAGTGCGTTTCGATGAAGCTGTCGAGTTCTTCCACGATCACGAGAGTATCCACGGATGCCGCGAAATCTCTGATCTTCTGCTCGGGCATCGGCCAGATCATGCCGAGCTTGAGCACGGGATATTTGTCACCGCATACTTCCTTGACATACTGATAGGACGTGGAGGATGTAATGATGCCGATGCTGTTGTCCGCGCCTGCTTCCAGACGGTTCAGTTCAGCGGTTTCCGCGTATTCCTGAAGTGCCTTTGTGCGTGCTTCAACGATCGGATGACGGCGCTTTGCGTTGCCGGGCATCATGATATATTTCTGCGGGTTCTTTTCATATTCTTTTGTAACTTCGATGCGTTCGCCGAGTTCCACAACGCTCTGAGAGTGAGAAACGCGTGTGCACATCTTGAGAAGAACGGGAGTATCGAACTTTTCGGAAAGTTCATATGCGAGCTTGGAGAATGCGATCGCTTCCGCAGAGTCGGAGGGCTCCAGCATGGGGATCTTCGCCGCACGTGCATAATGACGGGAGTCCTGCTCGTTCTGAGAGCTGTGCATACCTGCATCATCCGCAACACCAATGACCATGCCTGCGTTTACGCCTGTATAGGAGATCGTAAACAGCGGGTCAGCCGCAACGTTCAGACCAACGTGCTTCATACCGCAGAAGCTGCGGCGGCCTGCCACACATGCACCAAAAGCAGATTCCATAGCGACCTTTTCATTGGGCGCCCATTCTGCATAAACTTCCTTATACTGTGCGATCGCTTCCGTGATCTCTGTGCTGGGAGTTCCGGGATAGCTGGATACAAAGCTGCATCCCGCTTCGTATAAACCTCTGGCAACCGCTTCGTTGCCGAGCATCAGTGTTTTCATATATTTTTCCTCCATAGTTATGTTCGATCATGAGGCCGTGCGCCGTGAAAAATCTCCCTGCCGCACGGTACGGTATTTTCCCAATATACCGAATATCTAATTGTACCATTAATCCGTCGATCTGTCAAAAATTCGATTTGACAAAAACGGATAAGAAGTGCTTTTTTTGATCCGCAGATCCGAAAAATGAGGTCCTGCCCTTCTTTACCCTAAAGCGGGCAAGAAGTGTTGATTTTTGGGTTTTATCGGAAGTTCGGGGCGAATGCGTGCTAACCGCACAACGCACAAGCTTTCCGATCAGAAAATGCGGAAGATGGGTGCTTATCCTTCTTTACCCTAAGGCGGGCAAGAAGTGCTCAGCTTTCGTTTTTCTCGGGAGCAAAACGCGGAGGCGTATTCCACATACGCCGCACAAGTTTTGTCGATCCGAAAAAGCGGAAGATGGGCGCTTATCGCCCGCCTCAGCCTGTGATCTGGGCTTCAACCAATCTCCCCTGACAGTATTTCTCGCGGAGAGCGGGTTTTTCGATCTTGCCTGTTGCGTTGCGGGGAACTTTATCGAAGATGATCTTCTTGGGGCGCTTATAACGGGGCATGCCCTCGCAGAACGCATAGATCTCTTCTTCTGTGCAGGTCACGTCTTCCTTGACTTCGACGACCGCTGCTGCGATCTCACCGTGACGAGCGTGCGGCAGACCGATAACTGCGACGTCCTTAAGCTTATCAAAGCCGCGGAGGAAATCTTCGATCTGTACGGGATAGAGGTTTTCACCACCCGAGATGATGACGTCCTTCTTTCTGTCGACGAGGTAGATGAAACCGTCTTCATCCATTCGTGCCATATCGCCTGTATACAGCCATTCGCCATGGATAACTTCGGCTGTTGCATCGGGGTTCTTATAGTAGCAGAGCATTACGCCGGGGCCTTTTACGATCAGTTCGCCAACATCGCCCTGCGCCACGGAATTGCCCGCGGGATCTACGATATCCGTCTCCCAGAGGTAACCGGGTTTGCCGATCGCGCCGACCTTGTGGATATTTTCCACACCGAGGTGTACGCAGGCGGGTCCGATGGATTCGGAGAGACCGTAGTTTGTGTCATACTGATGGTTCGGGAAGATCTTCTTCCAGCGGTTGATGAGACTCGGCGGAACGGGCTGCGCACCGATGTGCATCAGCCTCCACTGATCGAGCGCATAATCATCGAGGTCGATCTTGCCTGCGTCGATCGCATCCAGCATATCCTGCGCCCACGGAACGAGCAGCCATACGATGGTGCATTTTTCTTCCGTTACCGCACGGAGGATCCACTCGGGCTTGATGCCGCGGAGCAGAACAGCCTTGCTGCCCGAAAGCAGCGAACCGAACCAGTGCATCTTTGCGCCTGTATGATAGAGCGGCGGGATGCAGAGGAATACGTCGTCTCTGCCCTGAGAATGGTGATTCTGCTCGACCTGACAGGAGCATGCGAGTGCGCGGTGGTTATGCAGGATCGCCTTGGGGAAGCCCGTCGTGCCCGAAGAGAAGTAGATCGCAGCGTTGTCGGTTTCTTCCAGTGCAACGGGCGGAGCGCTCGAAGAGCAGAAGTTTACGAGGCGCATGCAGTCCTCAGCATATTCGGGACCGTTCTTGCCGACGAAGAAGAGCGTCTTTACCCCGGGGATATCATGCGCAATGGGATCCATTCGCGTAATAAACTCAGGACCGAACACGAGAACTTCGACATCCGCGAGATCGAGACAATACTGGATCTCATCGCTGGAGTAGCGGTAGTTCATGGGGACAGCGAGGCAGCCCGCCTTGAGGATACCGAAATAGATGGGCAGCCATTCCAGACAGTTCATCAGCAGGATCGCGACCTTTGTTCCGCGCTTGATGCCGCGGCTCAGCAGCAGGTTTGCAAAGCGGTTTGCCCTGCGGTCAAAGTCCTTCCAGCTCAGCTCTCTGCGGTAAGGCGCATCGGGATTTGCGTTTTCGATGAGATTGAATTCTCTCCATGTAACGGCATTGTCGCGCTCTTCGGAGGGATTGATCTCTACCAGAGCCGTCTCAGAGCCGTATAAACGAGCATTGCGCTCAAGATATTCCGTAATGACCATTGTTTTTGTTTCTCCTTCAGTATAATTCAGCGAAAATAAAAAAGTCCTCTGCAAATTACAGAGGACGAGAATTCCCGCGGTACCACCTCAATTTGCTGCCGAAGCAGCCTCATGAGTTCCATTTTAGAACTTCGCGCTGTATCGGGCGCTCCCGTCACGGCCTACTATAGGTTCAGCCGAGCCGCTCAGAAATGTATTCCGCTCCGACGTTCCGCTGCCTCACACCACCCGGCAGCTCTCTGTAGAAATCGGCTCGTCGCGTACTTCTTTTCTTCATCGCGTTAAAACATTAAAACAATAGAATAAATTTAGCACTATTTTAGCGGAAAGTCAATAGGAAAAGCGATTTTGATCATACAGTTTCCGACGGAAACTCCTTGGATTCCGCTGTCATCCGCTTAAACTCCCTCCAGATGAAATACATACACACGCAGAACGAGAGCGTATCCGAGATCGGCGCAGTAAAGCGCAGTCCGTCGATGCCGAAGAAGAGCGGCATGATCAGGATCAGCGGAACGAGGAAGATCGTCTGACGCGAAAGCGAGAGGATGACACCCTTCAGGGGCTTGCCGATCGCCGAGAAGAAGTTGGAAGAAAGCAGCTGGCAGCCTGTCAGGAATACTGTAAAGAGGTATGTCCGCAGGAAGCTCACCGCAAACTCAAAATACAGCGCATCGCCCGAGCCGAATGCCATGATGAGATATTTCGGGAAGATCTGGAACAGCGCCAGGCACCCAAGACCCATGAAAAGGTTCCATCTCAGCGCCTGCTTATACACCGCCTTGACGCGACCGTACTGCTTTGCACCGTAGTTGAAGCCGATAATGGGCTGCGAACCCTGCGCCACACCGACGAAAACCGCGATCGCGATGGCATTGATCTTCATGACGATGCCTACCGCAGAAAGCGGAATGTTCTCACCGTATACGGAAAGCGCACCGTAATGCTTGAGCGAATTGTTCATAACGACCTGCGTCAGCGTCAGCGCGACCTGATTCAGACTGTTGCTCAAACCCAGCGAAGCCTGCTTGCCGCACAGCTTCATATCGGGGCGGAACTTCTTAAAGCTGGGGCTGACCTGCTTGAATCGCATAAAATACACCGCAGCGATCACGCAGGAAACGATCTGCGAGATCACCGTCGCGACCGCAGCGCCTGCTACGCCCTTATCAAAACCGAAAATGAGGATCGGGTCGAGGATCGTATTCACCACCGCACCCGTAACCATGCAGACCATGGAGAACTGCGGACTTCCGTCTGCACGGATCAGGTTGCTCATGACATTCGTGAAGATCAAAAACGGCATGCCGACCGCCGTAATGCGGACATAGTCGGATGCATAAGGCATGATCTCCGCTGTCGCACCGAATGCATTCAGCATCTGAACCATGAAAATTTCGATTGCCACGGCATACAGTATGCCGATCACCGTCGCCAGAAAGAGCGCATTGCAGATACAATCCTCCGCGGCTTTTTTATTGCCTTTTCCCAGCTCGATGGAAAAATATGCCGCACTGCCCACGCCGATCAAAAGCGAGAACGCAAGGCTGATGGTCGTCAGCGGAAAGGCAACGTTCGTCGCCGCGTTTCCGAGATAGCCGACGCTGTGACCGATGAAGATCTGGTCAACGATATTATAAAGCGAGCTTACCAGCATCGCCACGATGCTCGGGATCGCAAACTGCCGCAGCAGTTTTCCGATTTTTTCATAACCCAGCGGGTTATGCTGCTCCTGTACTCCCTGCATTTTTATCACTCCTCTTCAAGGTTAACTTTCTTTTTCATATATCCGTCGCTCATATAGATCGCTCCGACGGGATTGTGTGCGAGCGCACGATCCTTTGCGACGAGCGTCGTCGTCATCGCCTTTGCATAGCGGTAAAAGAGCGAATCATGCCCCACGCAAAGCCCGAGCACGATATTAAAATCCGTTCCGCACTGATTTAAAAGCTGCGCCTGCGCAATGGGATTGCACATCGCTTCAAATCCGCCGCGGCAGATTTTCTCCGCATCTGTGATCCCGACGAGGTTTTTATCATAGCCGCCTGCCTTGCAGACAACGGAAGCAGCCTCAAAGCCGTTTTTCCGCAGCAGCTGCGAAAGGATCTTCGCCTCCCTGCGAAATCCCGCACAAAACGCAATGCCGATTTTTTTATAGCCCATCTTCCGCGCAAATTCCATGGTTTCCCGCAGACGCGGCCACTCACAGTAACCCTCTGCCTCGACCACCGCCGCAGCATGGTGAAATTTCTTTATGTCTTCTTTTTTGTATTCCTCCGCGATTTCCGCCATATTGCCGGCATCACGCATCGGACAGTTCTTCGGCAGGTTTTCTTTTTCTCCCGCAGAGCAGGCATGTACCCCGCATTCCGCACAGGTAAACATCAGGTCTCCCTCCGTTTGATATCGATTCTGTTTTCATTATATCCCCCGCTCTTTTATCTGTAAATGCGTTTTCCGCACGGTATATAAAAAAGAAATAACTCATTGTAATATAGATAATAGTATATACATTAAATTTTTTTCAAAAAACCGCTCCAATGCTCTTGTGATTTTTTTGATTTTATATATAATTATATAGTGAATAAGGAGGTTTACTTCTATGCCTAAAAGAACAGACATCAATAAAGTACTCATCATTGGCTCCGGACCGAACATCATCGGTCAGGCTTGCGAATTCGACTACTCCGGCACACAGGCGTGTAAGGCGCTCCGTAAGCTGGGCTACGAGATCGTCCTCGTGAATTCCAACCCTGCGACCATCATGACAGACCCCGAGACCGCTGATGTTACCTATATCGAACCGCTCAACGTTGAGCGTCTCGAGCAGATCATCGCAAAGGAACGTCCCGACGCACTGCTGCCGAACCTCGGCGGTCAGTCCGGTCTGAACCTCTGCTCCGAACTTGCACAAGCAGGCATCCTCGACAAATACAACGTCAAGGTAATCGGCGTTCAGGTCGACGCGATCGAACGCGGCGAAGACCGTGTTGAATTCAAGAAGGAAATGGCCAAGCTCGGCATCGAGATGGCTCGCAGCGAAGTTGCTTACACAGTAGACGAAGCTCTTGCGATCGCTGATAAGCTCGGTTACCCCGTTGTTCTCCGTCCCGCTTACACAATGGGCGGCGCAGGCGGCGGTCTTGTATATAACCGTGAAGAGCTCTCCACAGTCTGCGCACGCGGTCTGCAGGCAAGCCTTGTCGGTCAGGTCCTCGTAGAAGGATCCATCCTCGGCTGGGAAGAACTCGAAGTGGAAGTTGTCCGTGACTGCGAAGGCAACATGATCACGGTCTGCTTCATCGAAAACATCGACCCCCTCGGCGTACATACAGGCGACTCTTTCTGCTCCGCTCCTATGCTGACGATCTCCAAAGAATGTCAGGAGCGTCTGAAGGAACAGGCATTTAAGATCGTTGAATCCGTAGAAGTTATCGGCGGCACAAACGTACAGTTTGCTCACGATCCCGTTTCCGACAGAATCATCGTTATCGAGATCAACCCGCGTACCTCCCGTTCCTCCGCACTTGCTTCCAAGGCAACAGGCTTCCCCATCGCGCTCGTTTCCGCGATGCTCGCAGCAGGCCTTACGCTCAAGGACATCCCCTGCGGCAAATACGGCACACTCGATAAATACGTTCCCGACGGCGACTATATCGTAATCAAGTTCGCTCGCTGGGCATTTGAAAAATTCAAGGGCGTTCAGGACAAGCTCGGCACACAGATGCGGGCCGTAGGGGAAGTCATGAGTATCGGTAAAACATATAAGGAAGCTTTGCAGAAGGCGGTCCGCAGCCTGGAAACAGGCCGCTACGGTCTCGGTCATGCAAAGGACTTCAACAAGCTTTCCGTTAAGCAGCTCCTGAAGATGCTCTCCACACCCTCCAGTGACCGTCACTTCGTAATGTACGAAGCTCTGAGAAAGGGCGCTACTGTCGAAGAGATCCACGAGATCACAAAGGTCAAGGCATATTTCATCGAACAGATGAAGGAACTCGTCGAGGAAGAAGAAGCTCTCCTCAAGAACAAGGGTTCCCTGCCCACAGACGAAGCACTCATCTCCGCTAAGAAGAACGGCTTCTCGGATAAGTATCTGAGCCAGCTCCTCGGCGTTTCCGAAGCAGATGTCCGCAACCGCCGCATCGCTCTCGGCGTTGTCGAAGCATGGGAAGGCGTACACGTCAGCGGTACAGAAGACAATGCTTACTACTACTCTACATATAACGCAGAGAACAAGAACAAGATCGACGACAGCAAGCCCAAGGTCATGATCCTCGGCGGCGGTCCCAACCGTATCGGCCAGGGTATCGAATTCGACTACTGCTGCGTACATGCTTCCCTCGCGCTCAAGAAGCTCGGCTTCTCCACGATCATCGTAAACTGCAACCCCGAAACGGTTTCCACAGACTACGATACATCCGATAAGCTCTACTTCGAACCGCTTACTCTGGAAGACGTTCTCAGCATCTATAAGGAAGAAAAGCCCGTCGGCGTTATCGCACAGTTCGGCGGTCAGACTCCCCTCAACCTCGCATCCGAGCTTGAAAAGAACGGCGTTAAGATCCTCGGTACTCCGCCTTCCGTTATCGACATGGCTGAAGACCGCGACCTCTTCCGCGATCTGATGGATAAGCTCGAGATCCCCATGCCCGAATCCGGCATGGCTACAACTGTCGAAGAAGCAGTAGCGATCGCAGAACGCATCGGCTACCCCGTAATGGTTCGTCCCTCTTACGTTCTCGGCGGCAGAGGCATGGAAGTCGTTTATGACACAGAAAGCATGACAGGTTACATGAATGCGGCTGTCGGCGTAACTCCCGACCGTCCCATCCTCATCGACCGTTTCCTCAACCACGCAATGGAATGCGAAGCAGATGCGATCAGCGACGGCACACACGCATTCGTTCCCGCAGTTATGGAACACATCGAGCTCGCAGGCGTTCACTCCGGTGACTCCGCTTGCATCCTGCCCTCTGTTCATATCTCCGAAGAAAACGTTGCAACGATCAAGGAATACACAAGAAAGATCGCTGAATCCATGCACGTTAAGGGTCTCATGAACATGCAGTATGCGATCGAAAACGGTGTTGTATACGTTCTCGAAGCAAACCCCAGAGCATCCCGTACCGTTCCGCTCGTATCCAAGGTCTGCAACATCCGCATGGTTCCGCTTGCAACAGAGATCATCACATCCGAGCTCACAGGCAAGCCCTCTCCCGTTCCCGCTCTCAAGGAACAGGTCATCCCGAACTACGGCGTAAAAGAAGCGGTATTCCCCTTCAACATGTTCCAGGAAGTTGACCCCGTGCTCGGTCCGGAAATGCGCTCCACAGGCGAAGTTCTCGGTCTCTCCGCATCCTACGGCGAAGCTTTCTATAAGGCACAGGAAGCTACTCAGACCAAGCTCCCGCTCGAAGGCACAGTTCTCTTCTCCGTCGGCGACCGCGACAAGGCAGAGGTCGTCGAAGTTGCTAAGAGCCTCGCAGAAGACGGCTTCAAGATCGTCGCAACACGCGGCACACATAAGCTCATCACAGAAGCAGGCATCCCCGCAGAGCGCGTTAAGAAGCTCAGCGAAGGCCGCCCGAACATCATGGACATGCTCGCTAACAAGCAGATCCAGCTCATCATCAACACTCCCATGGGCAAGGACAGCGTAGAGGACGACAGCTACCTCCGTAAGGCAGCGATCAAGCACAAGGTCTCCTACATGACGACCATGGCTGCAGCAAAGGCTACCGCAGACGGCATCCACTACGTCAAGAACCATCCCGTTAGCGAGATCAAGTCTCTGCAGGAGCTGCACAGCGAGATCCACGACAAAGACTGATAATCATCAAATCAAAAGAGATACGGAAAACCGTATCTCTTTTTTTGT
>JAZRGP010000454.1:0-3676 GCA_045644225.1 Christensenellaceae bacterium
TGTATTTACTGTAAAATGTTTTGAACTTTTCTTCTGCCGCGTTAGCGATCATCTCCGTCATTGTTGTCTTTCCGACACTACCTGTAACCCCAACGATTATCATTTTATCGGGCAGATCATTTCTCATTCTGTTGGTAAGCTGTTTGAACAGCTCACTAGGATTTTCCACAATAATACAAGGAAGCTCTTCACCGTTTTCAGCAAAGTACTGTTCCGTACTGAAGATAAAACGAGCCCCATTTTCAATCGCTCTTCTTGCGTCATTTTCGTTATAATTTCGGGATGCCTTTTTACCCGATTCAAGCACCCCCCTGACAAAAAGAGCAGCCGATTCTCCCTTGGCGCGATTACCAAAACAGGTAAAATTAGAAATCGCTGTTTTCTTTTCTTCAGAAAATTTATCCGGAATATCAACCTTTGCAATTTCACAAATATCACTCAACGAGAACCGTTCTCGCATGTCAACACCCTCCATTTGTTGAATATAATTATCTTTTTTTACATCAAGGCATAAAAAACATTAAATATTTGAAAAATTATAACACATATGTATTCATTTGACAACATATGTGTTCATTTTATTTCTTTAGATTCTATAAACTTTTAAGAAAAAGGAGATTTTTTATGGTGCTTGATCCGATTATTGTAGGAAAAGTGATTCAGAGATTTCGAGAAGAAAAAGGCTTGTCACAGGAAGTTGTAAGCGGCTTCGCGGACATCGGAAGAACTCACCTTAGCGCAATCGAACGGGGAACCAGAAAACCCACGCTTGAAACATTTTTCAAAATCGGGGAAGCTATGAACATAAGCCCCAGCATTATCATGAAAGCAATTGAAGATGAGATAAAACAAAAATAACAGCCATCTAACGATGACTGTTATTTTTCTGGTCTGGGTGACAGGAGTTGAACCCCTCACATAATAAGAATCAAAAAACCGCTCAATGAGCGGTTTTTTTGTTTTTTCCTTTTGTTATCGCATTTTTCCATTTCTTAAATCGCGAAATATTTTTCATATTTTCGCGATTTTTATACTATTTTAGAATAGTATGCAACACGAAATGCAACACGAATCAATTATTTGTAGCTGTATTCCTCATAGAATTCAGACTGTTTGGATTCACTCCAACCCGTCTTTGCGAGAAGGTTCTTCATCGCCGAATTGTAGCGTTTCTGTTTCTTCGTAACAAGCATGTAGATCACTGTCTCTGTATCTGCATCGACGTCCTGATCGTTAAGGTATGCCCGGAGTTTTCCTTCGTCTCCGTAGAATTCTTCGGCGCCTGCAAAGTGTTCCGCAAAGTCATCATAATCAACACCGACAGCCTCCGCAAGTTCATACATTCCAGCCTTCTTCCCGGACATCCGCACATTGTTTTTCAGGAGCGCAAACTTCTGCTCGCCCGTGATCTTCATGCCACTGATCGTCTTCGCCCTGTCGTAATAACCTTCCTGATTCCGCAATGCATTCTCAGCCCACGTAAGCGTCTCCGCGTCAACACCATACTCAGCATACTCTTTGTTTTTCTCCGATGTCTGTGCTGCCGAGTCTGCGCCGTTGGATCCGAAGGTATACTGCATCATAATATCCTGCTTTTGATTTTCGGTATAACCCACTTCATCAAGATATTCGTAGAATGCCGCAGCCTTTTCCTTAGAATCTTTGATATCGGTGTTGTCTGCTATTTCCGCATAGCGTTCGAGCACATCAGGGTATTTGAGATCCAACTCAGTTACCTCTTTATCGAATACACGAGCGAGATCCACTTTTCGGTCAGCCTGAAGATCGAGAGCAGATATCGCCTTCACGCGCGCAGCTTTCTTTGCCGCTGCGGTGTTCTTACCCTCAGCAGCCGTAGCAGCCGCAAAGTAATTGTATTCACCGAATCCATAATCAGCAACCTTGTCATAAGCATTGCGCAGATCATTCGACATGATTTCGCGTGTAGCCGCATTGCGTTGTTTCGGATCTTCGATACTGCCGAGCACTTTCGCTACTTTCGAAACATCCTCATCATCCGCGGTCAGCAGAGACATAAAAGCATCCGCTTGAATGCCTGTTGAGCGGACTTTTTCGAAGGAAGCAGCTTCATCCTTACTCATAACGAGATACTCCACAAGGAAAGCCGCATCTTCCGGGTAATGTTCCTGGATATAAGCAATTTTCTCTTTCTTGATCTCCTCACCTGTCAGTTCGTCATCTTCAAGACTGCCGAGGCCCATAGCAATTACGAGATATTCGTCTTGATCGATTTCCGTTCCTTTCAGGTTTTTATAGCCTTCTGTCTCGCGCGAATTGAGTATCGTTTTGTAATCCTCATAGTATTCCTGCGCTTGATCGGTCGAGCCGACACCGAAAAGAATGTTCTTCACTGCTTCAAGCCCCTTCTCTGCCGAAGTTCCGTCCGCCGCAGCGTGCTTCAGTTCGCCTTTGTTATTGTATTCACCTCCGCGGATCAGCGAAGCGACACCTTTAACAGTCTTCTTCGCCTGACCATATCCGCCGAAGGGATTCAGCAGATTACCGACGATATCGATATAGCCTTCCGGATCCTTCCAAATATCGCCGTTCTTTATCCCTTCAAAAAATTCCGTTGCGGAGTCAAAGCTTTGGAAGGGAGAAGCCATTGCATATCTGCCGCCCGTGAGCATTGTGCCCGCGACCGGAACTTCCCCATACAGGCCCGTAGCAAACGCAAGAAGACCGTCCCAAAACGTGTCGAGTTCTTCCTCCGACAATTCTTCGATGCTCATATTCCGAATCTTCTCTTTTTCTTTCTCGTGATCATCTTCTATGCCGAGAATATTGAGCGTATACTGCAGCGGATCTTCTCCAAGGAACAGCTCGCCCAGCTCCCCAAGGGGATCGTAGGTTACCTTGCGGCCGCGAAGTGCCTGCATAATCGCATTACCGACAAATATCGCGATCGATGCTTTCAGCGTTTCTTTCGTAAGGTGCATCGCAGCTCTTCTCTTTTCGCTCTCTGTCAGATCCTGATATGCCGCTTTATTGTCTTCGGAATACTTCCGAGCTTCTTCGGCACTCAGACCCCTGCGCAGAGCTCTGTTCTCCACGGCATTCTCTCTCTTGTAAAGCGGGAAGTCTGAGAGATAGTGATACCAAAAGTTAAGGTTTTCAAGCTGATATTGGAACAGCGGTTTCATCATCTGCGAGCTCAATACCGTCGGCATAGATCCGAGAGATCTGTCACCCATAAGATCCGCACTGCGTTTGTTGGAAAACTCCATCGCTGCATCGTGACTCATTCCTTTGCTAATACCTTCGTTATAAAACGCGCGAGTAATGATGTTTGTCGCAACTTCATCAAAAGCATTGAGCGCCCATCCGCCTGCATCGATGATCTTATCAAAGGAAGTCTTGTAAATCCTTTCAGTGCCCTTCCTGGATACAATAAAATCACTTTCTTCAGCAAATGCATCGCCCTTTTTAAGGGTTCGCACGCCATCCCATGCCGCATTAACCATCGATTTGGCACTTACTTCGCCTGCTGCCTGGAAGACTGCCATAAAGTTTGACAATGCAGATCCGATATTGAAAGCGATCTGATTGCGCGCGATCCAGCCTGCAGCTTGTCCCGCTTTCAGCATAGCTGTTCTGCCGAGCGCCTTTTCCGCCGGTCTGTCCCAATGGCTCTTTTTACCAAGTCGGATCGTAG
>JAZRGP010000455.1:0-3217 GCA_045644225.1 Christensenellaceae bacterium
CGGAAGGCGCAGAGTATCCCACCTTCTCCGCCAGAAAAGGGTTGCTATCTTGACAAAGATAGCAATCCTTTTTACAATCTTGATAAGAAAACAAAGGAGGTGAACTAAATGATTCTTTTTAGACCCGTTGGTACAACCGAACTGAATTTGATAAAGCAGAGCAATTATAAGGAGTTTCCTCCAAGGCTCCCTGAGCAACCCATCTTTTATCCTGTATTGAATGAAGAATACGCACGCCAGATAGCAGAGAAATGGAACACCAAAACAGGCGATGGAAAAGGCTATGTAACACGGTTCACCTTGGATGACGAATACATCGGGCAATTTGATGTTCATACTGTTGGCAATCATGTGCATCAGGAACTGTGGATTCCCGCTGAAGAACTGCCGACTTTCAACAGTCATATAATTGGATTGATTGAAGTCATAAGGGAGTTTGGCGGTGATGTTACGAAATCTAACGATTTCCTTTGATTTGTTATAATAGCAATCTTTGCCCAAAACAGTAACCCATGCATCGCATGGGTTACTGTTTTGGCAGAGGAACCAAGGGAGAGAACCGCGGAGCAAAACGTCGGAGCAGCCGAAATGTGAAGCAGAGCGGACTGCGGAGTCTCGAGTACGAAGGATTTTTCGGTAACGCCGAGGGTGTTCGAAAAATCGGAAGGCGCAGAGTATCCCACCAAATAACAATAACAATGCAATAGAAAAGAGACTTTGAAAGAATGATTCAAAGTCTCTTTTTGCTTTAGCTCATAATGAGGTATGTGTTGATGAAGAGGTCGATATCGCCGTCCATAACTGCGCCGATGTTGCCCATTTCTGCGCCTGTTCTGTGGTCCTTAACGAGGTTGTAGGGATGGAAGACGTAAGAACGGATCTGAGAACCCCATTCGATCTTCTTCATATCGCCCTTGATCTCGTTGATCTCAGCCATACGTTCGTTTTCGCGGATCTCGAGGAGCTTAGCCTTGAGCATACCCATACAGGTATCTTTGTTCTGGAACTGAGAACGTTCTGTCTGGCAGGATACGACGATGCCTGTGGGGATGTGTGTAAGACGAACAGCAGAGGAAGTCTTGTTGACCTTCTGACCGCCTGCACCGGAGGAACGGTATACGTCCATCTGGATCTCATCAGCGGGGATCTCGATATCTGTATCGTCAGCTGCGATCTCGGGCATAACGTCGAGAGAAGCGAAGGATGTCTGACGGCGAGCGGAGGAGTCGAACGGAGAGATACGTACGAGGCGATGTACGCCCTTCTCAGCCTTCAGATAGCCGTAAGCATTAAGACCTTCGACCATGAATGTAACGCTCTTGATACCTGCTTCTTCGCCGTCGAGGAAGTCGAGTACCTTAACAGTGTAGCCGTGTCTTTCTGCCCAGCGAGTGTACATACGGTAGAGCATGCTTGTCCAGTCCTGAGCTTCTGTGCCGCCTGCACCTGCATGCAGGGAAAGAGTTGCGTTGTTCGCATCGTATTTGCCGGAGAGCAGAGCGGAGAGGCGGAGCGTTTCTGCACGGTCCTTAGCGCTTGTAACGCTTTCGTTGATCTCGTCGAGAAGGCTTTCGTCGTCTTCTTCTTCCGCCATGATCATGAGTGTTTCTGCATCTTCGATCGCGCCCTTGAGGTCGTCATAAGCCGCGAGCTTTGCCTCGAGGGGCTTGATCTGCTTGTTGATCTCTGCAGAGCCTGCTGCGTCGTTCCACATAGCGGGATCTTCGAGCTGCTTTCTCAGGGAATCGAGTTCTTCACGCATTTTGGGAATGTTCATGGAAGCGCCTGCTTCATCGAGCATTCTGGTTGCATCAGCAAGAGCTGTTTTCTGATCGTCTAATAAAATCATAAATAACCACCTTTATATCGTAAAATTGTTTTATATCTTATTCTCTGCCGCAGCAGTTCTTATACTTCTTGCCGCTTCCGCAAGGGCAGGGATCGTTTCTGCCGACCTTGGGTGCGCTGCGCTTGACTGTCTTCGGCTGCTCGTCATCGCCGTGAGAAGCATGCGTGGGTTTCGCGGCTTCCTTGCGCTCGAGGCGGGTCTGTACGGTCACGCGGAAGAGCCTGCGGATGGTTTCGCGCGTGATGCTGAAGATCATCTCGTCGAAGATCTCGGAGCTTTCCTTGCGGAATGCCACGACGGGATCGGTCTGTGCATATGCTCTGAGTCCGATGCCCTGCTTGAGCTGATCCATATCGTCGATATGTGCCATCCAGTGTTCGTCGACGCATCTCAGAAGGATGATGCGCTCTGCCTCGCGCATGTCAGCGCCCTGATCGGTGAGTTCCTTTTCCTTGAGAGCATAATACTGATGTGCAAGTGTGAGGATCTTTTCGCGAGCCTTTGCAGAGGAGAGGGAAGTGATATCCTCGCTGCCGAAGGGATCTGCGAAGCCGGGGATGACGTCGTTAAGCGCAAACATGAGTGCGTTTCTGTCCCATTCTTCGGGATAGAGATTACCCGGGCAATGGATATCTGCAACAGAGCCGATCACTTCATCCAGCATGCCGCTGATATTGCCGCTGATGTCTTCGCCCATAAGTACGCTTCTGCGCTGGGAGTAGATGACCTCACGCTGCTGATTCATAACATCGTCGTACTTCAACACGCGTCCGCGGATCTCGAAGTTGCGTTCTTCGATGCGCTTCTGTGCATTCTCGATCTGCTTGGTCATCATGCCGTATTCAAGATTGAGTTCTTCACCGCCGCTTAAGCGTTCCATGATCATCTTGATACGTTCGCCGCCGAAGAGACGCATCAGGTCATCTTCAAGCGCGATATAGAAGCGGGATTTGCCGGGGTCGCCCTGACGGCCGCTTCGACCGCGGAGCTGGTTATCGATACGGCGGGATTCATGACGCCCTGTACCGATGATGAACAGACCGCCTGCATTAACGACTTTGACATGCTCGGCATCTGTTTCGACCTTGTATTTCGCGAGAAGCTCCTGATAGACCTTTCTTGCCGCAAGGATCTCTTCGTCCTTTGTTTCGGCATGGGAGATCGCATCGAGGATCATCTCTTCGGTATATTCGAGGCGCTGCATTTCCTTTCTTGCGAGGAAATCGGGGTTGCCGCCGAGCAGGATGTCTGTGCCGCGGCCAGCCATGTTGGTCGCAATTGTGACCTGGTTCAGCTTGCCCGCCTGCGCAACGATCTCCGCTTCCTTTTGGTGATACTTCGCGTTCAGCACCTCGTGTTTGATGCCGC
>JAZRGP010000456.1:0-3090 GCA_045644225.1 Christensenellaceae bacterium
GCGATCATGCTCGCACCCGCTGAGTATCGACCCGCGCTGTATGATTATTATACCGAGGGCATCCCACTATTAAAGGCCGCACAGACCCACGGTGTCCCCGAATCAAACCTGCGATACTGGCGCAAAAAGATCGAGAAGAAATTGAGGGAGTTTCTATGAATCGATCGGACATTATTTTAAGAAAGGGAGGAAAACGATGATCAACAGAAAGATCCGCAAGATCATGAAAGAATATCTGCATCGCGAAGCGCACGAAAGCTACGATGCCGCGGCGATCGAAAAGCCCGAACATCTGAAAGAACCGCATTCCAAGAAAAAAAGATACTCTCCTGCTCCCCGCTGGGCGATCGCGCTTGCGAGCGTCGCTGCAACGTTTATCTTTATGCTGACGCCTCCGGGGCAGGCAGTCTCGGATTTCGTATACAACGTCGATGTCCAGTGGAACGAAGACAAATCCGTATTGGAAATTAATTACAATGTCGACACCGCTTACCTTCCGCAGCCGGAGGAAAATTATGAATACGGTCACTGGGAATTTACTTCACCTGAGGAAATGAGGAAAGCTTTCCCCGATTTACCCATTCTGAAATATGACCATTACGATGAATTTATCGGCAATGTTTCAAAAGATCTTCACAGTGCTTTTATCAGCAATGTATACAAAATAAATGATAGTGCCATTCTCATCGGCCAGACAATTCATTATACGCCGACCGCATCAACCTCTCGTACTGAACTGAGCGGAGATGCTGTTCCGATCGAGGCAACATTCAATAACGGAAAAATCACCGCGACCGGCGGTTATGAGAATGGATATGCCTCTCTCCTCGCCTATGACCAGAACTGTGAATATTCCTTCATTTTTGATAAAATGACACAGGAACAAATCTTCGAATTTTTCGAAAACTGCCACTTTTAACAAGCAAAAAGCACCCGATACCATGGGTGCTTTTGTTATGCTCAAAGTTTTCGTGCATCCTTTCCGTAATAGCCGTAAAGCGGGAAATTCTGCGTCTGTCGGTCATAATCGATCAATCCATAGTGGAAAAGCGTATCTCCGCATTTGGAGGAATCGAATATATCAGGCTCGAGCATCACCGCAATGAGATCCGCCCTCGGCTGATCCATCGGAATGACGACCGCCCCGTCAGCAAAATTGACGATTGCCTGCTCTCTCAAGTCCGCACAGATATCCAGCGGCTTGCCCGTTCCATCAGGTCTCGGTCCGTCGCAGAAATACTGACGAGCTTCAATCTTGCTTCCTGCAGGAATCTCATAATACTCCACTCCATGCTCCTGCAAAAGCGCACAGATCTCATTTTTCTTCTCAGCCTTTGCATCCAGAATGTATGCCGTCGGTCGCACACGTACTCTGACGCGTATATCGGGCATGGAAAGCGCGACTTCTCTCGCCTCGCATAAATTCCCGTCGGAATAGAATATCTTTTTCTGCGCAGAATACGGTGTTCTGCAGGTTTTCGAGCGCAGCTGCATGATATGCGTAATATTATCATCATCCTGCGTTCTGCCCTTTCCGATCGTATCGGAACGCACAGACTTAAGTGCTTCTCGGATCTTGGACGCGTTCCTTGCGATGCTTTCAAGATACATGATCACGCCGCATTCCTGCGCATTGACCCTTCGTTCAAAGAGATCCCTGCCCATTCCGAGTCCTGCGGTTTCCATCAAAAAGGAAAGACATCCTTCCAGAGCAAAATATGTCCGCGCGGTGGCATTATTGACCGAAGGCGTATAATGGAAAATATTGATCCCTGCTTCTTCAGCCTGCGCAAACACTTCGCCGCAGATCTGCATGGATAGCTCTTTCACATCATCATTGACGTTCATACTGACCGCAGAAGACGTTCTGATATCCGCGATATCCCAGAAAATGACGCGATCGGAATAATTGTCTTTATCCGCTCCGTAAGGGATATATTCGTGCGTATCGAGCACTGCGGAAGGAGCAAACTTCACATAAGCACGGTGGATCTTTTTCAGCACGGGAGATTCCAGCATGATGTAATCGCGGTTCATATTCACTCCGTCACCGTCCGACCTCGTAAAGAGATAAGAACCTTCGGGATTCGCTCTTGGCAGTATGATCAGGTTGATATCCTGCAGAAGACACTGAACGTTTTCGTCTTCAGCAAAACGATCGATCACCGCAAGGCATCCTTCTCCCGCGGCAGGCTCATTACCGTGTATCTGCGCCTGATACCATGCGTTCAGTTTTCCGCTGTTTTGCAGCATATCCGCAGCCTGCTCCCATGAAATATCAGCGGGAAGCTTCTCCTCACTCAAAATAACGAGAGGGAGATCAAAACCGTAATTCGGGGTTTCTCCGAGAGAGAATAATTTCATTTTCGGGAATGAATCTGCTCTGTTTCGCAGAAACTCCATCATCTCATCCTGCGTTGTGAACTGATGCGGAGCGTGATTCAGCATAAAAGCAGGTGTTTTATACTGTTTCTCAAGGATCGGCGGAAATGCCTGCAAAAATTCATCCGTAAACAAATACAACGTTTTATCACGATGATGCAGAGGGCAATTCGCAGGTGCAGCTGCAGGCTGACAGCAAGGCTGATATCCCTCTTTTTCCGCAGTGAATTTTTCAGCAGCAACGTTTACTTTAATGCTGCCATTTAGAAAATCCTCCTCCGTAACATGAAAGAGCTTCACGATAGAGTAAAAACCTTCGCCCACCAGACGATAACAATACATCCCATGTTTATCGATGATGTATTTCCCATCATCCTGCGGGAGAATTTCGTGGATCAGTTCCTTTTCAATAAGATCCTTTATCGAATACCTTTGACGCGTCGGATAGCCGTAAAACAAAGTAAGCGTGACTTCCTTTTCGGACACGCCATTCGGTAATACAAACTCTAATACTGCTCTTTTTAACATAAAATGATCCTCAGATATTTAATGTAATTTACACAATTTTATTATAAACTGAATAAATTACATTTACACGAAAAAGATGCATGAAAGAAAATAAAAAAAGAACAACCATAGTTGCTCTTGTAAATTGAATCCGGCAGCTCCCTATCCTCCCGGGCCGTCTCCAGCCAAGTACTTTCGGCG
>JAZRGP010000457.1:0-2059 GCA_045644225.1 Christensenellaceae bacterium
CGATGATATCCGCGAAATATTCGGGAGCGAAACGGTGCTGGACCTTCATGACCTTGCTTGCATACTTCGCACAGAGGAAGTAGCCCGTATAGTTAATCGCTGTAACGAATTCGAAGTCTTTCTTTGTCATTGCATCGAGGTCGCCTGCGCGGACAACACCTGCACATGCAACGAATACATCGACACCGCCGTAAGCGAGGACTGTCTTTTCTACCATCGTGCGTACGGAGTCTTCGTCGGAAACGTTGACTGTTGCCGCGATCGCTGTGCCTGCGCCGCATGTCTTGCAGATCTCTTCTGCACAAGCTTCCGCACCCTGCGTATTCATGTCAGCAACGACGACATATGCGCCCTGAGCTGCCATCTGTTCTGCGATGCCCTTGCCGAAGCCCTGAGCTGCGCCCGTAACAACTGCGATCTTGCCTTCCATGCGCTTGCCTGCGCCTGCGCCGCCTGCCATCTTGCTGCGGTAGTTTTCAGCTTCCCAGTTTACGATGAAATCGATGAGGTCGGGGATCATGGGGTGTCTGCCTTCGAAGCTCTCAGCATAGACGCCGATCTTCATGCCGTCGAGCAGCAGAGTTTTAACAGTAGCCGCATCCTTGGGAGTCTTGCCGCAGACGTAGAAGCCGAGACCTTCAACAGCAACCACCTTGGGAGCGAAGCCGTTCTTTTCGATATATGCTTTCCATGCATTCTCGAGTGCTTCGTACTGTTCGTTCATAGTTTCCTTTGCTTCGACGAACAGCGGATATGCCTTGCAGTAAACGATGTGGTCGGGAGTGAAAGGAAGCTCGATCTTTTCGAATTCCGCCTTGTTTGCGGAGAATGCCTTTGTTGTTTCGTTGCAGACGAATTCCACAACTGCCTTGCCCTCCTGAGCGAAGAGCATACGGATCGCAGGAGCGATCGCAGCAGCGCGTTCTGCATCAAATTCAGCGGGAGCAAAGGAGGGTTCCTTTTCGATCTGTTCGGAGAGCTTGTCCATGACCTTATTGCTCAGCGCGTCGATCTCTTCAACTGTATCTGCAGCATAGAATACACCGTGGTTCTGCATGATGAGGATCTGCGCATCCTTGCCTGTCTTTGCCTTGTGTGCTTCGAGAGCGTTCTTGCAGTAAGCAGCGAGTGTATAACCGGGGCGAACGCCTTCTACCCATACGATCTCATCGCCGAAGAGCTTTTCTGCGAGTTCCTTGCCGCCCATGGAGCAGGTCAGACCGTTGACCTTGGAAGGATGGATGTGCAGGATGAAGCGATACGGGAAGAGGCTGTGCAGCAGAGCTTCAACGCTGGGTCTGCGTGCGCCGGGGATCTTGACTGCTGCGAGCATTTTCTCAAGAGCAAGCGCTTCTCTTTCCGCGTCGTTCGCAGGATATTCGATATTGAGCATTTCATGGAGCTGTGCTCTGTCCATGGGGATGAAGTCCTCAGCCTTGATGGTGCCGAGAGATGTGCCCGAGGGCTTTACATAAAGAGTTTCGTCGTCTTTCCAGGATGTATTGCCGCCGCCTGCGATGACATAATCAACATTTGCGCCGTAGCGGTTCGACATTTCGGTTAACTGTTTCAGAGCTGTTTCCATTCTTTTTATCCATTCCCTTCTGTAGTCATTAAAGTTCACACAAGTATGTTAACTTATGTTCAATTTTATCATTATATATGTCAATATTACACATTTTCTATCATTTTGTCAATAAAAATGCCCGTCTCCGACAGGCTTATCTATATCATTTTTTTATACAAAAAAGCCTTTCCTATGCAATAAAAAAGGCGCTCCTTGCGGAGCGCCGGGAATTTACTCAGATTAGTGAGAGAGCAGGAACATTGCGAGGAACAGGATCGTGATAACCCATGCGCCGATTGTAACATCCTTGATCTTGCCGGAACCGATCTTGATGATGAGGTAAGAGATCATACCGAAAGCGATACCGAAGCTGATGTTGTATGTCATAGGCATCATGACTACTGTCAGGAATGCGGGAACTGCAACTTCTGCCTTTGTCCATTCGATATCCTTTACGCAGTTCATCATGAGAACGCCGACGTAGATAAGTGC
>JAZRGP010000458.1:0-1950 GCA_045644225.1 Christensenellaceae bacterium
CCCCGATAGGCGTGCCATAAAATAAACCCCCGCTTTTGCGGGGTATTTCCTTGATCAATTTCTTTATCTTCTTCGGGATACTCTGCGCTCTCCGATTTTCCGAACGCTGATGCGTTACCAAAAAATCTTTCGTGCTCGAGATTCCGCGGTCCGCTCTGCTTCGCATTTCGGCCGCTCCAACGAACCGCTTGCATCCTTTCTCCCCGATAGGGGCGCCATAAAATAAGGCCCGCTTTTGCGGGGCTTATTTTGGCGCGCCTATCGGGATTCGAACCCAAGGCCTTCCGCTTAGGAGGCGGACGCTCTATCCTGCTGAGCTATAGGCGCATATTATCAACTATGCTATTTTATCATTTGTAAATTTTTATGTCAACCATGCCTGTTTCTGCCGATTGAGATATTGCAGATTCATGAGTTTTGTAGTAAAATTTAGTATGTATGCGTATGTGCAGATTTTTTGCATATACTGGATCAAACATTTTTTAAGGCAGGTCATAATTTGAAACTGTTCAACTTCGAAGATAAGCTCCTGAAACGAGCAAGAAAACAAGCTGATAAAGTCGAGGCGCTCCGTCCGCAGTTCCGCGCAATGAGCGACGATGCCCTCAGGGCTAAGACGCAGGAATACCGCGAACGCTATCAGAACGGTGAGTCTCTCGACGATCTCCTCCCCGAAGTCTTTGCGCAGGTCCGCGAGGCTGCAATGCGCGTCCTCGGCATGGAGCATTATTATGTGCAGATCATCGGCGGTATCATCCTCCACAACGGCGACATCGCTGAGATGAAAACAGGCGAAGGCAAGACACTCGTCGCTACGCTCCCCGCCTGCCTCAACGCACTCACAGGCAAGGGTGTTCACGTCATCACAGTCAATGCATACCTCGCTAAGCGCGACAGCGAATGGATGGGCAAGCTCTATACATACCTCGGCTATACCGTCGGTCTCGTAACGCGCGATAAAACTCCTTCCGAAAAGAAGGCAGCTTATAACTGCGATATCGTATACTCCACAAACAACGAACTCGGCTTTGACTATCTGCGCGATAACATGACCGTTTACCGCGAAAATATGATGCAGCGCGAGCTCGCATATGCGATCGTCGACGAAGTTGACTCCATCCTCATCGACGAAGCCCGCACTCCCCTCATCATCTCGGGTCAGGGCGACAAGAGCACTGAGCTCTATAACATCACGGACCGCTTCGTAAAGAAGCTGCGCATCGAAGATGACTACGTCGTCGATGAAAAGCAGCGCACCGCGAACCTCACGGAAGCAGGCACCGCAAAAGCTGAAGAATTCTTCGGCGTTAATAACTTCTCTGATATCGAGAATACCGAACTCAACCATCACGTTTATCAGGCGCTGAAGGCAAACTATATTTTCAAGCGCGATATCGACTATGTCGTTCAGAACGGTGAAGTCATGATCGTAGACGAATTCACAGGCAGACTCATGGTCGGCAGACGTTATTCCGAAGGTCTGCATCAGGCGATCGAAGCAAAAGAAGGCGTCGAGGTTCTCCGCGAATCCAAGACCCTCGCTACGATCACATTCCAGAACTTCTTCCGTATGTATGAGAAGCTCTCGGGCATGACTGGTACTGCAAAAACAGAAGAAAACGAGCTTCAGGGCATCTACGGTCTCTCCGTTGTCGAGATCCCCACGCACAGACCCATGATCCGCGAAGATCTCAACGACCGCATCTACCCCACTGTTGCGGCTAAGTTCAATGCTGTCGTCGAAGATATCGTTGCGATCCATGCTACGGGTCAGCCGCTGCTCGTCGGCACAGTATCCGTCGAGAACAGCGAAAAGCTCTCTGCAATGCTCAAGCGCAGAGGCATCCCGCACGAAGTCCTCAACGCAAAATATCACGAAAAGGAAGCGCAGATCGTTGCGCAGGCAGGTAAATACGGTGCCGTCACCATCGCTACAAACATGGCAGGCCG
>JAZRGP010000459.1:0-2619 GCA_045644225.1 Christensenellaceae bacterium
TCTCAGAAACACGGAGACTGCCCCCGGCAGCATCGCCGGAAACGGAGCATCCGAAGCGGCAGATGATTTCCTGAAAGGATTTTTCGGAATGTAAGAAAGGAGAATAATGAATGGCAGTAAACCTTGCAACAAAATATGAAAAGCAGTTTGCGGAGGCGTTTAAGCCGAACTCCTTCTTTGAAGGCAAAACAAACACAAAGTATAAGTTTGACGGCGCAAAGTCTATCGAAATCTATAGCCCTGTAACAACAGAGCTCGTTGATTATGTGCGCGGCGGTGCAAATCGTTACGGTGAGCCGACAGAAATGGATACTGTAACACAGAAGATGGAGCTCACACAGGACAAGGGCTTTACAAAAACACTTGACCGCGGCAACCATACAGACCAGATGATGGCGATCTCTGCCGGTGCGTGGATGAAGGAACAGATCAAGAGTGTTGTAACTCCTACATCTGAAAAGTATGCGGTTTCCCAGTGGGTGCGTAATGCAGGCAAAATCGTTACGATCAACGAAAAGGCAGCGAAGAACACTATCGTGGAAGCTCTTGCACTGCTTTCTCAGGCTCTTACCGATGGTTATGTTCCTGAAGATGGCAGATACCTTTACATTTCTGCAGATGCATTCACAAAGGTAAAGCTCTCTGATCAGTTCGTCAGCAACGACACACTCGGTGTAAAGACGATCGAAAAGGGTGTGCTCGGCGAATTTATGGGCGCAAAAGTAGTTGTGCTTCCCACGAGCTTTTTACCTGAAAACTGTTATGCTTTCGTGGCTCGTAAGGAAAGTATCCTTCTTCCGAGAAAGATCTCTTCCTATAAGACACACAACAATCCTCCCGGCATTGATGGCTGGCTGATGGAAGGTAGAGTATACTATGATGCATTCGTGCTCGGCGCGGCTGCAAATGGTGTAGCAGCTCTTGTGCTTGCGGCTGATAAGCAGGCAACACCCGAGATCAACGCGAGCGGCAGTTCTGTAACGATCACATCCAGCGGCGCTACAGAAATCCGCTACACGACAGATGGCAGCGACCCGAGATATTCCGGTTCTGCTAAGGTATATGGCGGTGCGGTAACGCTTGAAGGCGATGCAACGGTAAAAGCGGTTGCATACGGCAAGTTCACATCCGATGTCGCTGAGGAAAAAGTAACTGTATAACCGGTACGGAAAACCAACGGAACGGGGAGGCAAATTAAGCCTCCCCGTTTTGCAAAATAGGAGGAAACAATGGGGAAGACTGCAGATCAAATTTTTGATACCGTCGTGGGTCTTTGCTTTTGGACGGATGAAGACAAGCCTGAATACAAAGATCAGTTTATCAGGGTTATTAATCTGATCATTTCGGAGTGCTTCGATGCGAACAACAGCTTGCGCAGAAGAAGAGGGAAAGAAGAACTGGCAGAGATTCCGACGATCAAGGATCTTACGACCGTTATCGGGTTTGAAGATAAATTTGAAAATATTGTGATCCCGTATGGCATCGCATCGATTATCTACGTTGAGGATGACGAATCGGGTCTTGCGAATATTTATCGGGCGAAATATGAAGAAAGCAAAAACGAGAACAGTGTCGCGCATTTCGTTGCGGCCGCGGAGGATGAGGAGGACGACTGGTGATTGCACTGATAATTTTAATGACCGTGCTGATAATTGCTCTCGGGGTAGCGCAGATATATGCGATTCGGCTGCTCAGGAGGCTTTGTCGGCTTGCGGAAATGCCGGACGAAGAAATACCAAGGGACAAAGAAAAAGAAAGCTACGAACGACAGTGGAATGCGCTCATGACATACGGAGGTGATGTAAATGGCGAGACAAAGAGAAATGGCGATGAATGATGCGGCAGTGCCGGAAGATATCTTTGATGTTATCGAGGCAGGGGCGCTCGAGGATTTAGGATCCGAATCCCCGAAGAAGGTTCCTCGCAGTGAAAAACCAAAGAGAAAGCGCAGGGTCAAGGTGTCTGCAGGCGAGATTTGGAACGAGTATTTTATGGGACAGATGTTCAATGACGGTCAGGAACTTGCGCAGCGCATTGAAAAGGCAGAAAACTTTTTTATTGGCGAACAGTGGAAGGGCGTGAATGCACCTGATATGGATAAACCCGTATTTAATATCATGAAGCGCGTTGTGAATTATTTCATTGCGATGCTCGTGAGTGATGATGTCGGTGTGTCTCTCAGTCTTTTTAACCGCAAGGAAGATGGTATTGCTCGAATCAATCTCAGGGCATTTGAAGAACAGATCAAGCAGGTGATGGAATTCTGTAAATTCAATAAAAAAATGCGTGCGGTACTGCGTAATGCGGCAGTTGACGCCGACGGATGCCTTCATGTGTTCTTTGATACGGAAGTGGAGACGGGACATGAAAACGAAGACGGAGCGATCAACTGCGAGGTTGTAGATAATCAAAATGTATTCTTCGGGAACCCGCAGGTTTACGAGGTGCAGGAGCAACCTTATATCATTATTGTGCATCGCGAAATGATCGACAGCGTAAAAGACATGCTCGAGGATCAGGGACGTGGAGATCTTGCCGAAACACTCAAGAGCGACCTTGCGCATGACATTGAACATGAGAACGAACAGTATTTTGACAATAAGTCGGAGGCCAAGCGGT
>JAZRGP010000460.1:0-9504 GCA_045644225.1 Christensenellaceae bacterium
CGACCAGTATCCGTGACCGTAGCCCTTCTGCAGGCGTCCCGTACCTACGGACCATGCGATGTCGAGCTTCTTTTCCTTCAGCTCTGCCTTGCCGTATGCGCCGCCGCTTCTGCGGTGGTCGCCGCGGAAGGTCACGATGCCCTGAAGCTCGGTATACTTGCGGTCGGTATCGAAGTAAATGTTATCCTTGCGCTGAAAGCTCTCGGCAGGCTCGCCATCGACCTCGAGTTCGGTCACGATGCCGAGGTTTTCGGGCTTTGTCTGTTCGGTTGCGTGCGGCATATCGTCGAGGGATGTTTCCTCGCTCGGTGCATACTGCTTCACCTGCGTGAATTTTACGAAAAGGCGCAGGATGAACAGTACGACGGTATCGACTGCCATGATGAAGATTCTGTATAAACGTGAAGTTTTCAAAAGAAAGCCTCCTTATTCGGATTCTAAACAGTAGTTTACACTAAAATCTCTGTTTTTTCCACATTATCTTGTCCGATGCGGAAAAACTCTTGCGAATTGCTTGATAAATCACTGCGGTTTATATAAAATAATACTATGTTATCGGAAAAAATGAGCGTGTTTATCGCAAAAAACAATTTGATACCCGCAGGAGCAAGGATCGGCGCGGCTGTGAGCGGCGGTGCGGATTCCATGGCGATGGTGCATGCGCTCTGTGCATTGGGATATGATATCTGTGTGCTGCATTTTGAACACGGCATCCGCGAAGGTTCTTCCGAGGCGGATATGCGGTTTGTCGAGCGGTATTGCGCAGAGCGGAATATCCCGTTTTACTGTACGCGTGCGGACGTACCTGCGCTGGCGGAAAGCGGCGAGAGCATCGAGTCTGCGGCGCGCCGCCTGCGGTATGCTTTCTTTGCGGAGACCGCTCGGGAAAAGGGCGTCGACCTCATCGCTACGGCGCATCATGCGGACGACAATGCGGAGACATTCCTGCTGAATCTTCTGCGCGGCGGCGGTATCACGGGTCTTTCGGGAATGCGTGCGAAGCGCCTGCCGAATATCATCCGTCCGCTTCTCTTTGCGAAAAGGAGCGAGATCGAGGAATACTGCGCGCAGAATGATATTCCCTTTGTAACGGACGAAACAAATCTCTCCGATGACTATACGAGAAACTATATCCGTCATGAGATCCTTCCGAGGATGTCTCGGATCAATCCCGACTGTGCCGAGGCGATCAACCGCACGCAGGAGCTTCTGCGGCAGGAGGATGATGCGCTTTCGGTCTATGCTGAGCGGGAGTTCCGCAACATCGCGGAGGTCGGTCAGGACCGCGTCAGTCTGCGGCTGGATGCCTTCTGTGAATTGCCCGTAGGAATGCAGAACAGACTGCTCCGCAGAGCCATCGCGGAGATCGGTTCGCTCAATGATATCGAGAAGCAGCACATCGATGCGCTTCGTGAACTTGCGCTGACGGGCGGAACGGGCAGAAAATTTATCCTCCCGAAAAAGTTTTCTGCATTTGTTTCTTATAATTCATTGATTATTGCGCAAAAAACGTATAAAATAAATAGAATAGAGGTCTGTTCTCTTGCGCCTGCAGGAAGGACCGAACTCGCGGACGGCGGATGCATCACGGCATGCGCGGCAGACCGTGCGGAGTTCGGCAGCGGAGCGGATCTCACGCAGTATTTTGACGGCGGATCGCTCGCGGGAGCGGTCGTGCGGACACGCAGGCAGGGAGATACCTTCCGTGCATTGGGTGCAACGGGAACGAAAAAACTCAAGGACTGGCTGATCGATAAAAAGATCCCCGCAGAGCAGAGGGATGCGATCCCGCTGGTCGCTCGCGGCAGCGAGATCCTTTGGATCGTGGGATACGCAGTATCCGAGCAGTCGAAAGTCCGCGAAGAGAGTCAGTATATTATTAAGCTTGAATACATAAGCAAAGAATTAACGGAGGAAAATTGAGAATGGAAAACATGGGAAACCTTGCAAAAGACCTTCTGGAAGTTGTTGTTGATGAACAGCAGCTCGCTACACGCGTCAAGGAACTGGCTGCACAGCTCGTTGAGGATTATCAGGGTAAAGACCTTCTGATGGTCGGCGTTCTGAACGGTGCATCGGTATTTTATATCAATCTGCTGATGGAGATGGATATGCCGCTGGAGATGAACTTTATCCGCGTATCCAGCTATGGCTCCGGCACGGTTTCTTCCGGTACAGTCCGCATGATCTACGATCTCGAATGTGACATCACAGGCAAGGATGTTCTCGTTGTTGAAGATATTATCGACAGCGGCCGTACACTCGTCCGTCTGAAGAACACACTCGAAGGCCGCGGCGCTGCTTCCGTAAAGTTCTGCTCTCTTCTTGATAAGCCTTCCAGAAGAGTTGTGGATGCAGAGGCAGATTACGTCGGCTTCCAGGTTCCGGATAAGTTCCTCGTTGGCTACGGCCTTGACTACGACGGCAAATACCGCAACATGAAATTCATCGGCACGCTCAAGCCCGAGGTTTACGGCGGCTGAGCGCAGTAATCTGAAAAAGAACTGAACTTTGTAAATTTTTTGTGTACTGCAGGAGAATTGTGCCCTTTTTTATGGTATAGTATCTTGCAGTATACTTCTATTTAAGGAGGATAGATTTTTGAAGAAAAACTTTTTACGCGGACCGGGGATCTTCATAATTATTATTCTGGGGATCGCGCTGCTTTCCATGTCCTTCGGATCCATGGAAAAGACAGACCCGCAGTCCGAGATCGGCTATACAGAGCTGCTGAATCTTGTTAAGGAAAACAAGATCGCGGCGATCCAGGTAACGGAGAATGAACTTACGGCGATCGAAGTCGGCAGCACGAAGCCCGCAAAGGATATGCCGAAGGTTTACGACTACATTACGCACATTCCCTCTCAGGAGATCCTCGTTGAAGGTCTGCTGGAAGCGACCGGCGCGAAGAACCTCACAGAGGTGGATTTCCCCGTGGTGTTCAATCCTGCTCCCGAGCCTTCTTTCTTTGAGGAATACGGCTTCCTGTTCATTATGCTGGGTATTCTGGTCATCCTTATGGTCGTCATGATGCGACAGGCACAGGGCGGCGGCAAGGCGATGAACTTCGGCAAGAGCCGTGCGAAGATGACGCTGAACCCCAAGTCCAAGAAGACTTTTGCGGATGTCGCAGGTGCGGATGAAGAAAAAGAAGAACTCGAAGAGATCGTTGAATTCCTGAAGCGCCCGCAGGCGTTCCTGGAGCTCGGCGCACGCATCCCCAAGGGTGTGCTGCTCGTCGGCCCTCCCGGCGGCGGTAAGACACTGCTCGCAAAGGCAGTTGCAGGCGAAGCTGGCGTTCCCTTCTTCAGCATCAGCGGTTCTGACTTTGTTGAAATGTTCGTCGGCGTAGCTGCATCCCGTGTCAGAGACCTCTTCGATAACGCAAAGAAGAACGCTCCCTGCATCATCTTCATCGACGAGATCGACGCAGTCGGCAGAAAGAGAGGCGCAGGCCTCGGCGGCGGTCATGACGAACGCGAACAGACGCTCAACCAGCTGCTCGTCGAGATGGATGGCTTCCAGGTAAACGAAGGCATCATCGTCATCGCGGCAACAAACCGTAAGGATATCCTCGACCCCGCTCTTCTGAGAGCAGGTCGTTTCGACAGACAGATCGTTGTAAACTATCCCGACGTCAAGGGCAGAGAAGAGATCCTCAAGGTCCATTCCAAAGGCAAGCCGCTTGCGGATGACGTCAAGCTCGGCACACTTGCGAAGATGACGCCCGGCTTTATCGGTGCGGATCTCGAAAACGTGCTGAACGAAGCTGCGATCCTCACCGCTCGCCACAGAAAGAAGAAGATCGGCATGGTCGAGATCGAAGAAGCGATCACAAGGATCATCGCAGGTCCCGAAAAGAAGAGCCGCGTTATCACGGAAAAAGACAAGAAATGCACGGCATATCACGAAGTCGGTCATGCGCTCGTTGCACACCTCCTGCCGAACTGTGATCCTGTTCACGAAGTTTCCATCATCCCCAGAGGCATGGCTGCAGGCTATACACTGACGCTCCCCGATAACGACGACCGTCACCTCTTTAAGTCCGCGATGCTGGATACTATCACGATGATGCTGGGCGGCAGAGTCGCAGAAAAGCTCATCCTCGGCGATATCAGTACAGGCGCATCCAACGACATCCAGCGTGCTACAGAAGCCGCAAGATCCATGGTAGCGCACTACGGCATGAGCGACCTCATCGGCACGGTATATTACGGCGGCGATCAGGAAGTGTTCCTCGGCAACGACTTCGGTCATCAGAAGTCCTATAGCGAGAGCGTCGGCGCACAGATCGACAGCGAGATCAAGCGCATCATCACAGAATGCTTCGAAAAGGCTGAGCAGCTCATTTCCGAAAACATGGATCTGATGCACAAGGTCACTGCGGTTCTCATCGAACGTGAAAAGATCGACGGCGAAGAATTTGCGGCGCTGATGAGAGGCGAAGAACTCCCTGAAAAGCCTGCTGAAGAAGAAGCTCCCGCTGCTGAGACTCCCGCAGAAGAAACTCCTGCAGAAGAACCCGTTGTGGAAGAAACTCCCGCAGAAAACGAACCCGCAGATGAGGAGAACGAAAATGCTTGAAGCAGGAATCAAAAAGACACTTGAAAAAACCGTACTGCCCGAGAATACCGCTCGGGTAGTCGGCAGCGGCACACTGGATGTCCTCGCGACACCCGTTGTGCTGGCATATATGGAAGAAGCTGCGATGCTCCTCGCAGGTGAAAACCTCGAAGAAGGCATGAGCAGCGTGGGCATCTCCGCGAACATGAAGCACCTTGCTGCAACACCCGTTGGCATGAAGGTCACGGTAACGGCAGAGCTCAAGGAAGTTGACCGCCGCAGACTGGTATTTTATATCGAAGCACGCGACGAAAAGGAACTGATCGCAACGGCAGAGCACGAGCGCTTTATCGTTGACGGCGAGAAATTTCAGAATAAAGCAAATGCAAAACTTGAAGCTTGATTTTCATATGCACTCGACCGCATCTGACGGGACACTTTCTCCTGCGGCACTTGCGGAAGAGTGCTTTTCTTTAGGGATAACACATGCCGCACTGACGGACCACGATACCATCCACGGTCAGCGGGAATTTCTGAAAAGAGCCGCTGAGCTCGGGCTGTGCGTGACGAGCGGCATCGAGATGAACGCAGAGCATCCGCATGAGCTGCATATCCTCGGCTACGGATTCGATATCGACAACAAGGATCTGAGAGATATGCTTGATTCCCTTGCGCAGCACCGCCTGAACCGTGCATCGCGCATCGTCGAGGCGCTTGCAAAGCACGGCTATTATATCGAGGAGAGCCGCGTTAAGGAGATCGCAGGCGACGGTGTCGTCGGCAGACCGCATATCGCGCAGGCACTCGTGGAAAAAGGCTAAGTCGCGGATATCCCGCAGGCATTCCGTGAGCTGATCGGTGACGGCTGCCCGGGGAAGGTCCCGCGCTACCGCATCACCTCCGCAGATGCCATCCGACTGATCCGAAACGCAGGCGGCAAGGCTGTGCTGGCACATCCGGGATGCATGCGCGGAGAGGATTACGAAGCGCTGATCTGGCGGCTGAAGAAGGAAGGTCTCGAAGGCATCGAGGCATTCTACCCTTCGCATACGGATCAGGAATGCCGATTCTTTGCGGACCTCGCGGAGAAGAACGGACTTTTCGTGACGATCGGGAGCGATTTTCACGGAGGAAACGGGCATGCGCTGTTCCCTTCGGCAGAAACCCGCGGATACGAAAAGGTTTCGGAAGGTGCGCTCTTTCAAATGTTTTAAGCAATAAAAAAACAGACCGTGATCGGTCTGTTTTTATTTTGTTCAGTTGATCGCCGCGATGTCGTAAGGCGTTGTCTGATATACGAAGTAGTTGAGCCAGTTGGTATAGAGGAGGTTTGCGTGCGCTCTCCAGGAGACCAGCGGCTGCTTCTCGGGATCGTCGTTCGGGAAGTAGTTCACGGGGATGTGGATGGGCTTGCCCTGCGTTACGTCGCGGACATATTCGCTCTTCAGTGTGTCTGCATCGTATTCCGAGTGACCCATGATGAAGATCTGTCTGCCTTCCTTTGTGAATACGGCATATACACCTGCTTCTTCGGAAGAAGCAAGGATGCGCAGTTCGGGAACTGCCTCGATCGCCTCGCGGGGAACTGTCGTATGGCGGGAGTGCGGAACCATGAACGTATCGTCGAAGCCGCGGAAGAGAATGGATTTCTTGTAGTCTACTGTATGCGGGAATACGCCGAACATCTTCTCGGGGAGCGGCTGCTTCTGGATGCCGAAGTGATAATAGAGACCTGCCTGAGCGCCCCAGCAGATGTGGAAGGTGCTGTGGACGTTGGTCTTGCTCCATTCCATGATCTCGCAGAGTTCGTCCCAGTAGTCGACTTCTTCGAATTCCATCTGCTCTACGGGAGCACCTGTGATGATCATGCCGTCGAACTTCTGGTTCTTGACGTCATCGAAGGTCTTGTAGAAAGAGAGCATGTGATCCTGAGAAGTGTTCGTGGATTCGTGACTCTTTACGCGGATGAGCTCCAGCTCGATCTGAAGAGGAGTGTTGCCCAGCATACGGGAAAGCTGAGTCTCTGTCTCGATCTTCTTGGGCATGAGGTTCAGCAGAAGGATCTTCAGCGGACGGATATCCTGCGTCATTGCACGCAGTTCCGTCATTACGAATATATTCTCGTCCTGCAGCACTTTTACCGCAGGCAGATCATTCGGTATTTTAATAGGCATTTGTTATGTCTCCTTGTTTGATGGATTTATACTGTTGCGAGCGCCTGATCGATATCGTCGATAAGATCCTGAGCATTTTCGATACCGCAGGAGAGGCGGACGAGATCGGGCGTAACGCCTGCCGCGATGAGTTCTTCATCGTTCATCTGGCGGTGCGTTGCGCTTGCGGGATGCAGGCAGCATGTGTGTGCATCGGCAACGTGTGTTGCGATATGAGCGATCTTGAGCTGCTTCATGAACTTTTCAGCAGCTGCTCTGCCGCCTTTTACGCCGAAGCTTACGACGCCGCATGTGCCGTCGGGCATGTATTTCTGAGCGCGTTCGTAATATTTGTTGCCGGGGAGACCTGCATAGTTGACCCATGCGATCTTCTCATGCTTTTCAAGGTATTCCGCAACTGCCTGAGCATTTTCGCAGTGACGCTTCATGCGCAGATGCAGGGATTCCAGACCGAGACCGAGGATGAACGCACTCTGCGGGGACTGGCATACGCCGAAGTCTCTCATGAGCTGTGCAGTAGCCTTTGTGATGAAGGCGCCCTCGATGCCGAAGCGCTCTGTATAGGTGATGCCGTGGTAGCTGTCATCGGGAGTGCAGAGACCGGGGAATTTTTCGGGATACTTTGTCCAGTCGAACTTACCGGAATCAACGATGCAGCCGCCGACTGCGGAACCGTGACCGTCCATGTACTTTGTCGTGGAGTGTGTGACGATATCAGCGCCCCATTCGAAGGGTCTGCAGTTGATGGGTGTCGGGAAGGTGTTGTCGATGATGAGCGGAACGCCATGTGCATGCGCTGCGTTTGCGAATTTCTCAAAGTCGAATACCGTCAGCGCGGGGTTTGCGATGGATTCGCCGAATACGAGCTTTGTGTTTTCCTTGAAAGCAGCGTTCAGTTCTTCTTCTGTGCAGTCGGGATCGATGGAGGTTACTTCGATGCCCATGCGCTTCATGGTTACGGAGAGCAGGTTGAATGTACCGCCGTAGATCGTGGAGCTGGCGATAAAGTGGTCGCCTGCGCCGCAGATATTGAATACTGCGAAGAAGTTTGCCGCCTGACCGGAGGATGTCAGCATTGCTGCCGTGCCGCCTTCCAGCTCACAGATGCGCGCTGCGACTGTGTCGCAGGTGGGGTTCTGCAGACGGGAGTAGAAGTAGCCCGATGCCTCGAGGTCAAAGAGCTTGCCCATGTCTTCGCTTGTATTATACTTGAATGTCGTACTCTGGATAATGGGGATCTGTCTGGGTTCGCCGTTTCCGGGAACGTATCCACCCTGTACACACTTGGTTTCGATTCTTGTGTTCTTCATGATTGTTTCCTTTCTTTGTTCTGTAAAATAAAAATCGCCTCAAAGCCATTGCCTTGAGACGGATGTACTCCGCGGTACCACTCAAATTGCGGCCGAAAGCCGCCCCTCAACGGATCCTGCGATCCTTACCGCACTAACGCAGCGTTCGCGGGAGACCCTAATGGAATAATCCCCTCGAATCCCCGGCTCGGAAGCCATAGACCGTCAGCATACTTCCGCACCGCCTCGCACCAAACGGCGGCTCTCTGCATAGCGCGTTCTGCCGTGTCCTCTTCGTCATAGCCTTTCATCATATTTAGCAATATAATAGCCTATCCGCAGGGATTTGTCAAATATCCTTTCCGCCTGCGGGGATTGAATTCTGCCCTTTCCTGTGCTAAAATATTGCATCAAGATAATCTCTTTCCGAAAGGAAGCAAAGAAATATGAGAATCGTCGTAAAAGTCGGAACATCTACTCTCGCATACCCTACGGGCAGGCTGAATATCCGCCGCATGGAGAACCTCTGCAAGGTGCTCTCGGACCTCAAGAACGCAGGTCATGAGATCGTCCTCGTTTCCTCCGGTGCGATCGGCATGGGCGTGGGCAAGCTCTCGCTGAAGGACCGTCCCTCGGATATGCCTACGAAGCAGGCAGCCGCGGCAGTCGGTCAGTGTGAGATGATGTATACTTATGACAAACTCTTCACGGAATATAACCATACCGTCGCGCAGATGCTGCTGACGGCATATGACTTTACGCATGAGGAACACTGCGTCAACCTCGAGAATACCATGAGCCGCCTGCTGGAGCTTGGCGTTATGCCGATCATCAATGAGAATGACACGGTCTCCACGGCAGAGATCGGCATCGGCGATAACGATACGCTCTCCGCACAGGTCGCAGTCCTCGCACATGCGGATCTGCTCATCCTGCTTTCGGATATCGACGGTCTCTATACCGCCGATCCGCGTAAGGACAAGAACGCGACCCTGCTCGATACCGTCCTCAATATCACGCCCGAGATCCTCGCACTCGGCGGCGGAAGCGGCTCGGAACTCGGCACGGGCGGCATGGCGACGAAGCTTCATGCTGCGCAGATCGCAACGGAACACGGCACCGATATGGTCATCGCCAACGGCGCCGAACCCGATATCCTCTATGACATCGCCGACGGCAAAAAGGTCGGCACGCGTTTTCTCGCAAAGAAGGGCTAAGCTATGACGACACAGGAACTTCTTATCGCTGCAAAAGCCTCTGTTCCGCAGCTGCGGACGGCTGACACCGAATCCAAGAACCGTGCGCTCCGCTGCATGGCGGATGCGCTGGTGAACCATACTTCCGAGATCCTTGCGGCAAATGCGCTGGATATGGATGCCGCACGCGGCACGATCTCCGAGGTCATGCTGGATCGCCTTGCGCTGACGGAAGCACGTATCTCCGCAATGGCGGAAGGTATCCGTCAGGTCGCGGAGCTC
>JAZRGP010000461.1:0-3360 GCA_045644225.1 Christensenellaceae bacterium
CATCGGTTTTCAATAATGTCAATAGATATTTGATAAATTTGTCAGCAAAAAGTAATCTTTTTTTCATATTTGAATACACAGCCTCTTTCTCGGGCAAAATGCGTCCGTTTAACGAGTAACAAGAGGAGATCATCTGTAGGGGCGAACTGCGTTCGCCCGTTTGTATTTCGCGGGAACTCATCGGGCGAACACAGTTCGCCCCTACTTTTTTTGCAATAAAAAAGAGATACCGCTCATCGCCGTATCTCTTAAAATAAGTTGTCGTCCTCGATATGTTCCATAATGTCTTCAACATTGCAATGCAGAATATTGCAGAGTCTGTCGATCGTATTCGTTTCAACATTACCATTCTTTTTCAGTCGGTTGATCTGAGAACGATTCACGTTATGATGCGTATAAAGATCATATTGCGTGATCCCTTTTTCTTTCATCGTCTTCCACAATCTGTCGTATTTTATCATCGCACACCCACACTCATTTTTTCTATTGACTAATTTAAGTATGGCGATAAAATAGAATTATAAATAGTGTTCGTATATGCACACTACCTTCTTAGCGGAGGACATTATGCAGCGCAAATACATTGATTTTCGTCAAAACATATATGATATTATGATGGGTTACACCGATGAGCCTTCTCCCCTCCCCGTTAAAAACGAATTTGAGCCAAACAGCCGATGCAGCGCAATGGTCGAAAAGATATATCTCTCCAAAAGCCGCCTCGATGCTCTCCTCAATACCGAAGAATCTCCCGAATTAAATCAGCTTATCGATGCTTTCTATACAATGCAGGAACATCTCTGCAAAAAGATGTTCGATTACGGTGTCTATTTCCAGAAAAACGGCACGCTTCCTCCGGAGATCGAGCCGGACGAAATCGCGGAATGTCTATACAAAAAATAAAACAAACTCAACGGGCGAACTGCGTTCGCCCGTTTGTATTTCGCGGGAACCCATCGGGCGAACACAGTCCGCCCATACCCGATCCCATAAAAAAACACAACTGCAAGTGCAGTTGTCCTGTAAAAGTTTTTTGAGATTCTTAAGAACTTTTTTACAAAAAAGTTCTTAAGCCGTCGGAGACAAAACCTTATCGCGAGCCGTCTCAGTCTCTGGGCTTCGCAAATATCATCCTGCCTGCAGAGGTCTGCAGCACGCTCGTAACCACGACCGCGAGACGTTCGCCGATATACTTTCTGCCATTCTCCACGACGATCATGGTTCCGTCGTCGAGGTATCCGACACCCTGAGAGTATTCCTTGCCTTCTTTGATGATCTCGATCGTAAGCTCCTCGCCTGCCGTCATGACGAACTTCACGGCATTGGAGATATCGTTTACGTTGATCACGGGAACGCCTTTTACACCTGCGACTTTATTGAGGTTGAAGTCGTTGGTGATGACCTTGCCCTTGAGCTCCTCCGCGAGACGCAGCAGCTTCGCATCCACCTCCGCGATCTCGTCATAGTTCACCTTCGTGATCTCAATGGCTTCGCCGCATTTTTCCCTGCGGATCTCCTGCAGCGCATCCAGACCCATCCTGCCCTTTGTGCGCTTCAGCGGATCGGCACTGTCGGCGATGTGGCGCAGTTCATCGAGCACAAACTCGGGGATGATGATCCTCCCTTCGACGATGCCCGTGCGCAGCAGATCGAAGATCCTGCCGTCGATGATCGCGCTTGTGTCCACGACCTTGGGGATCCCCTCTCCTTCGCTTTCCTTGCCTTTGAACATCCTAACGATGTTCTTCTGGAAAACCCTCACGAAGATATATCCGCATACAACATAAATCAGCACAGAGAGCGTGACGTTGATGAGCGGAGTCTGGATCTTATCCAGCAGCGTACAGATCAGGTATGCGATGAACAGACCTGCCGCCAGACCGATCACACTCGCAAAGACCTTTCGCGCAGACTGCTTGGCCAGACGTTCTTCCACGCGCGTCACAAACGCGGAGAAATTCTCTGTAATGCGTCTGGATAAAATAATAAAAATAATGCCGGAAATAATAGCCGCTACTACATAAATGAGAATATTCACCCAATAGATGATCTCTGTGCTGGGATCGATGCCCGTCATCGCTTCAACCGCACGATAAACCAGTGCGATCACGCAGGGCAGCACCGCAAAGCCAAGAATACAGATCAGCGCTCTGAAAAACTTCTTCATAACATCCTCCTTTCGAAACAAATTATTACATTATAATGATAAAACACAAATTATTTATATGTCAATACATCATGTCCCATTCATATAATTTTTAACAAAAAATACATCTGCGCGGTTCGTTGACAATGCTTCTCCCGCAAAAATATAATGGAGCTGCGCGGCAAATGACCGCGTGATTTTTTTCCGCAAAGGAGGACCCGTCTATGTCCATTGATCTCAAAGATATCCTTGCAGAGGACTTTCAGCTTGCGGCTGATTCCGCACTCGTCCGCAACCGCGGAATGATGGATAACCTAAGCAAGCTCTCTTCCTCTTCCGCGAGGCTTTCCCGGGCAATAACCAAGGCGCATACGCACTGCGGCTGCATCGATATGTCCGAAAAAAAGCTGAAGGGAGCGCTCTGTGAAAAATGCCGCGGTGTCATCGAGCAGGAGATGGGCGATCTGCTCTTCTATACCGCAGGGCTGTGCAATTCCCTCGGTCTCAGCATCTACGATGTCATGCTGAAGGAAAAGCAGGCTCTCGGTCTGCTCGCAAACTTCAGCTTAAAATAACAAAAACACAGAGCAGACTCTTTAATAGCCTGCTCTGTGATCATTGTGTATGAAATTATAATCGATGATAGTCACCAACCGTCCAAACCGATAAGAAGTGCTCAGATTTCGTTTTTATCGGGAGCGAGGTGCGGAGGCGTATTGAGCATACGTCGCACAAACCGAGTCGATCCGAAAAAACGGAAGATGAGTGCTTATCATCGGTTTACCATGCAAACGGCAATGGAAGATGCACCTTCTCCTCTGCCTTCAAACCCCATCTTCTCCGTCGTCGTCGCCTTGACGGAAATGCAGGAGATATCGATACCGAGCGCATCTGCGATGTTTGCAGCCATCTGCTCGCGATAGGGTGCGATCTTGGGCGCCTGCATGATGAGCGTTGCGTCGATATTCACGATCTCCGCACCGTTGTCCTTCAGCAGCTTGCCGACAGCCTTCAGCAGTTCGATACTGCTGATCCCGCGGTATTTTTCGTCTGTATCGGGAAAGTGCTTTCCGATATCGCCGAGCGCCATTGCGCCAAGCAGCGCATCCATGACCGCGTGTGTCAGCACATCCGCATCCGAATGTCCGAGAAGCCCTCTCTCCGAGGGAACTTCCACGCCGCCCAGGATGAGCTTTCTTCCTTCCGCAAAGCGG
>JAZRGP010000462.1:0-4676 GCA_045644225.1 Christensenellaceae bacterium
ACTCGATATTCTCAGAAACGATGCAATGACTCCCTATAACGCGATCGCGCAGATGGTGGGCATGACGGAAGAGGAAGTTGCCGCCGCCATCGTGGAGATGGAGAACGATGGGATCATCCTGCATTACTCTGCGATCGTGAACACAGAGATCCTCGCAGATGACGGTTATGCTGAAGCAATGATCGAAGTAAACGTAACACCCGAGAAGGATTACGGCTATGACGATATCGCAAAGCGTATCCATAAGTTCCCCGAAGTTAAGGATGTTTATCTCATGAGCGGCCGCTATGACCTTGCGGTCAAGGTCGAATGCAGAACGATGAAAGAGATCTCCAAGTTCGTCTGGGAGAAGCTCGCTGTTCTCGATGGCGTAAGCGGCACGCAGACACTGTTCATCATGCGTAAATATAAAGAAAACGGCAAGTCTCTGCTGGAAGAAGACAGAGATGAGAGACTGGTGGTAACGGCATGATCAACACAGAAAAATTGATTGGTTCCCACGTAAGGGAAGTTCCGCCGTCCGGCATCAGAAAGTTCTTCGATATCGCAAGCGAGATGAAGGACGCGATATCCCTCGGTGTCGGCGAGCCTGACTTTGTAACGCCGTGGAACATCCGCGACGTTGCGATCAAGTCCATTAAAAAAGGTCACACGCACTATACCTCCAACCACGGTATGCCTGAACTCAGAAAAGAGATCTGCACATACCTTTCCGAGCGGTATAATGTGCATTATGATATGATGCAGACGTTCATCACGGTCGGCGCGAGCGAAGCGCTGGACCTTGCTTTCCGTGCGCTGCTGAACCCCGGCGATGCAGTACTGATCCCTGCGCCGTCCTACGTTTCCTATGAACCCGGCGTGCGCTTTGCGGGCGGTGTTCCGATCGCTGTTCCGACATATGAAAAGGATGAATTTGCACTGATGCCCGAAGAGGTAGAGAAGGCGATCACTCCGAATACGAAGCTGATCGTTCTGCCGTATCCGAATAACCCCACGGGCGGCATCATGACGCGCGAACAGCTGGATGCGCTGAAGCCCGTGATCGAAAAGCACGATCTTTTCATCATTTCCGATGAAATATACTCGGAGCTGACTTATGGCGGAAAGCGCCACGTATCCATGGCAGAAGGCTATGAAGAGCGCACGCTGCTCATCAACGGCTTCTCCAAGGCTTTCGCAATGACGGGATGGCGCCTCGGCTATGCATGCGGACCAAAGCCCATCATCGATGCGATGGTCAAGATCCATCAGTATTCCATGCTCTGCGCACCGATCATGAGCCAGATCGCAGGTCTGGAAGCGATCTCCTATGAGCGCAAATCCGACTTTGCTCAGGTAGACGGTATGAGAGCGGAATACGACCGCAGAAGAGTATTTATCGTAAATGCGTTCCGTGAGATGGGGCTCAGCTGCTTTGAGCCGCGCGGCGCATTCTACGTTTTCCCGAACATCACGTCCACAGGCCTCAGCTCTGAGGAATTCTGTAAGGAGCTGCTGCAGCGCAAGAAGGTTGCGTGTGTTCCCGGTACGGCATTCGGCGGCTGTGGCGAAGGCTTTATCCGCTGCTCCTATGCTTCCTCTATGAACAACATTAAGGAAGCGATGAAGCGCATTGCGGAATTTGTCGAGGAACTGAAGAAATGATCCATATCGTACTTGTGGAGCCGGAGATCCCGCAGAATACGGGGAATATCTCGCGGACCTGCGCGGTGGTAGGTGCGCAGCTGCACCTCATCGAGCCGCTCGGGTTTTCCATCGATGAAAAGCACGTCAAGCGTGCAGGGCTTGATTATTGGGATAAGCTGCAGCTTTTTACATATCCTTCGCTGGAGGACTTTTTTGAAAAGCATCCCGACGGAAAATTCTGGTATTTTTCGACAAAGGCTGCAAAGCGCCATACGGATGTGACCTATGAGGAAGACACATACCTCTTCTTTGGCAAGGAAACAAAGGGTCTGCCCGAAGATCTGATCTACGGCAATCCCGACCGTGCCGTGCGCATCCCCATGCGTGATGAGCTCCGTTCGCTGAATCTGTCAAATTCCGTGGCAGTTGCGGTATACGAAGTTCTGCGTCAGCGGGATTTTGCGGACCTGCGCTGAATCGGATCCGTCGGCAGCTATTGAAATTTTGTAAATAATCGTGTATAATTATTTAAATATGTATTTAATTTTTTTGAATTGCAGTTGTGCAATTTGGTAGGAGATGAATATATGGAAAAGAAAACGATCAAAGACATCAATGTAGAAGGCAAGCGCGTGCTGGTACGCGTGGACTTCAACGTTCCGCTGAATGACAAGCAGGAGATCACGGATGAAACCCGTATCCTTGCTGCGCTCCCCACGATCCAGTATCTGCTGGACAACAATGCGAAGGTCATTCTCTGCTCTCACCTCGGCAGACCCAAGGGAGAGTTCAAGCCGGAATTCTCGCTGAAGCCCGTTGCTGAACGCCTCAATACTCTTGTCAGAGCAAATGTAACGCTGGCACAGGATGTTATCGGCGAGAGTGCGACTCAGCTCGTATCCGAAATGAAGGACGGCGAGATCGTAATTCTTGAGAATGTTCGTTTCCACAAAGAAGAAACAAAGAACGACCCCGAATTCGCAAAGAAGCTCGCAGCACTTGCTGACGTATTCGTAAACGATGCATTCGGTGCGGTACACCGCGCACATGCTTCCACGGCAGGCGTTGCGGAATATATCCCCGCAGTATGCGGCTTCCTGATCGAAAAGGAACTGCGCATCATGGGCGAAGCGCTCGAAAACCCCAAGAGACCTTTCGTAGCGATCCTCGGCGGTGCAAAGATCTCCGATAAGATCAACGTTATCGCAAACCTCTTCAACAAGGCTGACAGCCTCATCATTGGCGGCGGCATGGCAAACACATTCCTTGCTGCACAGGGCTTTGATATGGGTAAATCCCTTGTTGATGCTGAAAATATCGAAACAGCAGCGGCTCTCCTCAAGGAAGCAAAGAAAAAGGGCATCAAGATCCTTCTGCCCTCCGATGCAGTTGTAGCGAAGGAATTCTCCGCAGATGCAGCTTCCGAGATCAAGCCCATCGAGCACATCCCCGCAGACAGCATGATGCTGGATATCGGCACAGCTACAGGCATGGTATTTGCATCCGAAGTTCAGTATGCAAAGACAGTTATCTGGAACGGTCCCATGGGCGTTGCTGAGATCCCGCAGTTTGCTCAGGGTACAAAGGCGATCGCAGACGCAATGGCTAAGGTCGATGCAGTAACAATCATCGGCGGCGGCGACAGCGCAGCGGCAGTCAAGAAGCGTGGCTATGCTGATAAGATGACTCACATCTCCACAGGCGGCGGCGCATCCCTTGAATTCCTTGAAGGTAAGGTATTGCCCGGTATCGCAGCTCTGAATGATAAATAATAAGGCAGCCCTTTGAACAGAGATGCGGATTATTTTGTAAGAAATGAATATTAAGAATTGAATTTGGAAGGAATGTAGAAAAAATGAGAACACCTATTATCGCAGGCAACTGGAAAATGAATAAGACGCCCGAAGAAGCGCGTCAGCTTGTAAATGCACTTATCCCGCTCGTAAAGGATGCTGCGGCAGAAGTCGTAGTTTGCCCTCCCGCAGTTGATCTTCTGACAGTTAAGGGTCTGATCGGCGGCACAAACATCAAACTCGGCGCACAGAACATGCACTTCGAAAAGAGCGGCGCATACACAGGCGAGATCTCCGCAGCAATGCTCAAGGAGATCGGCGTTGAATACGTTATCATCGGTCACAGCGAAAGACGCGAATACTTCGCAGAAACAGACGAAACAGTAAACCTCAAGGTCAAGGCTGCTCTCGAAGCAGGCATCACACCCATCATCTGCGTTGGCGAAACACTCGAACAGCGTGAAAGCGGCATCACAAACGAATTCGTAAGCATGCAGGCTAAGCTCGCGCTCAAGGGCCTCACACCCGCTCAGGTAGCAGGTCTTGTGATCGCATACGAACCCATCTGGGCGATCGGCACAGGCAAGACAGCTACTGCTGACGAAGCAAACGAAACGATCGGCGCGATCCGTAAGGCAGTCCGCGAATGCTTCGGCGATGCAGCAGATCAGCTCCGTATCCAGTACGGCGGCAGCATGAAGCCCTCCAATGCGGCAGAGCTCATGAGCAAGAAGGAGATCGACGGCGGTCTTATCGGCGGCGCATCCCTCAAGGCAGAGGATTTCTCTCAGGTCGTTAACTACTGATAAAGAGGGAAGTTATGGCAAACAAGTTTACTGCGCTCCTGATCCTGGATGGCTTCGGCTGCTCGGATCAGAAGCAGGGAAATGCGATCGCGCTGCAGGGTACGCCCAATATCGACGCGATCATGGATAAATATCCCAATACACTCATGGGTGCATCCGGTCTTTCCGTTGGTCTTCCCGACGGACAGATGGGTAACTCTGAGGTCGGTCATCTGAATATCGGCGCAGGCAGGATCGTATATCAGGATCTCACCCGTATCACGAAGTCCATCGAAGACGGTGACTTCTTTGAGAATCCCGAATTCATCGAGGCGATGGATAACGCGAAGGAAAAGGGAAGCGCTCTGCATCTGCTGGGTCTGCTCTCTGACGGCGGTGTTCACAGCATGACGACACACCTCTATGCGCTTGTCGAGATGGCAAAGCAGAGAGGTCTTGAAAAAGTATA
>JAZRGP010000463.1:0-2146 GCA_045644225.1 Christensenellaceae bacterium
AGAAGATCAGTCTTGCGCCGAGACCGCGTGCATTGAGTTTTTCAACGATATACTGAATGCAGTTGGACGGATTAACGTTAAAGAGCGCACGGTAGATCGGGAGGATGCTGAGCGCGGGGTCCTGCAGGTTGATGAGCTCGACGAGCGCATAGCGCAGCGGGCTTACCGCAAGTTCTGCCTCGGAAAGAGACATCTTCGCACGGTTCCAGATCTCCTTAGCGGTCGCGAGAGAGTGGTTGCCGTCGCCGACGCAGATCTTCATGCCGTCATGCGTGGGCAGTGCTTCCATCGCGTTCATGATGCCGTTGATCATTTCATAGGAATCCACAAAATATCCCGTGATCCTGCCGCCGTCCATCATCAGGTCAAAGTCATAGAGCTTCTTGAGCGTATGGCGCTTTTCCCAGATGGGTTCGATAACGGTATGGTCGGGGTCGTCGATCATCGCGAGGATGTGCGGCATCTCCACAGCTGCGTCCATGCGGATCTGCATACGCGGAGGAATGCGGTCGCGGACGGTCTGCTCCGTGGGACGGATAAGCGGCTTCTTCGTGATATCGAATTCATATTCTTCGAGGTCAACGAGGACCATAAGGCCCTTTCTCGGTACGCCGCCGATCGTTCTCTCGACGAGGATAAAGCCTTCGGGCAGTTCCTTCAGGATGCCTGCCTCGATATAGTCATACATTGTTTCTCTGGTATCCGCGATGCGCTCCTGCTTATCGGGAAGTTCCAGATATGCTTCGGGCAGCATCATGCGCAGAGTAGAGGGACTGTTGCCGACGGTACGTTCGACTTCTTCCCAATATCTTTGGTCAGAGGTATACTGGTCGCACGCTATTACCGCCCATTTCTTCATATTCACTTTCTCATCCGGAATGAGGATCTTAGGGATTGCGAGTCCGGTATTCTTTGAAATAGCCATATTTCTCCTTCTTCTTTTTGCCGCGTTTCGGCAGAGATTTCGGCCCTGATCGGCCGATAAACAGAATTCAGTATTCTATAATATAACACAGTTGTCCGAAAGACGCAAGAATGCTGAAATGTAAATTTTTTTATTTTTCTGCATTTTTGCGGGATTTTTCGGCATCTCGCGAAAAAACCTCCTCCGCGGCAAAACGCAGCTTTTCCGCATATTTTATTGACTTTTTGCCCTGCTGATTATATATTATAATATTAGAACAGTTTTTATTATTAAATTGGGAGATTACGATCGTGAACTTACCTGAAATCGAAAAAAAATGGCAAAAAAAGTGGGCGGATACCGATCTTTATCGTTATGAGCCCGATTCCGACAAGCCCAAGCACTATGTCCTGGAGATGTTCTCCTATCCTTCCGGTGCAAACCTGCACGCAGGTCACTGGTATAACTACTCTCTTTCGGATACATATGCACGTTTCCGCAAGATGCAGGGCTACAACCTCTTTCATCCGATGGGCTTCGACAGCTTCGGTCTGCCGGCAGAAAACTACGCAATCAAGACAGGCGTACACCCCAAGGATTCCACGCTGAAAAATATCGACACGATGGAACGCCAGCTCAAGGAAATGGGTTCCTCTGTTGAATGGAAATATGAAGTCAAGACATGCATGCCGGATTACTACCGCTGGACACAGTGGTGCTTCCTGCAGCTCTATAAGCATGGCCTCGCATACAGAAAGGCTGCTCCCGTAAACTGGTGCCCCAAGTGCAACACGGTTCTTGCGAACGAACAGGTCATCGACGGCGAATGCGAACGCTGCCAGACACCCGTAGTGAAGAAGCACCTCACACAGTGGTTCTTCAAGATCACGGACTATGCTGAGCGTCTCCTCGACGGTCTCGATAAGATCGACTGGCCCGAAAAGACAAAGCTCATGCAGAAGAACTGGATCGGCAAGTCCACAGGCGGCGAAGTTACCTTCGACCTCGTTGACGGCGGTCAGCTGACAGTATTCACAACACGTGCGGATACGCTCTACGGCTGTACATACATCGTAGTTGCTCCCGAGCATCCCGTTGTTGATTCTCTCATCAAGCCCGAGCAGGAAAAGGCAGTTCGTGAATATCAGGATTACGCTGCTCACGCTTCCGAAATCGACCGTCTCTCCACAACCCGTGAAAAGACCGGCGTATTCACAGGCAGCTACGCCATCAACCCCGTAA
>JAZRGP010000464.1:0-9284 GCA_045644225.1 Christensenellaceae bacterium
TCGCCGACGGAGAGTGCTTCGTCGATGATGAAGATATCGGGGTTCAGGCAGAGGTTGATGGAGAATCCGAGACGGGATTTCATACCGCTGGAGTATTTCTTGACGGGCTGATAGAGGAAGTCGCCAAGCTCCGCAAAGTCGATAACGTCAGCGATCAGTTCCTTGACGCGCTTTTTCGGGAAGCCGAGGTATGCGCCCTTGAGCTCGATATTCTCGAGACCTGTGAGCTGACGGTTCAGACCGACATTGATGGAGACGAGCGCCTGCTCACCGTTGATGAGAACGTCGCCTTCGTCATGCTGAGAGATCCCCGAGAGAACGCCCGCAAGGGTGGATTTTCCCGAGCCGTTTGTGCCGAGGATGCCGACGACATGTCCCTTTTCGATGGAAAAGGAGAGATCCTTCAGCGCATAGAAATACTGTTTTTTCTGTGCGGCAGATGCTTCTTTGTCTTTTCTGCGCAGCTCGTAGATCTTTGATACGTTTTTAAATTCAATGGCTATATTGTTGTTTTCGCTCATGTTGTATTATTCCTGTTTAGATCATGTCGATCAGCTTTGTCTTAAACTTGTTCATCAGGAAGCTGCCGCTGAAGAAGAGCAGGAGCGTGATGCCCCAGAACCATGCCATGGACCATGTATAGGCGCCGATGCCCTGATGGTAGAAGAAGCAGTCGCGGTATCCCTGAACGATGTAGTAGATCGGGTTGCAGGTAACGAGCTGCTGCAGCCATACGGGAAGGTCCTTTGTGGACCAGATGATGGGAGTGAAATAGAACAGCAGACGGATGATCGCGGAGACGAATTTTCTCGTGTCGCGTGCGATCATGGTGAGAACGGATGTGACCATGGAGAGCGATGTTGCAAAGATCATCGCGGAGATCAGGTAATACAGCAGTCCGAACCATTCGACCTCGGGATAATATCCGTAGATCGCGAACACGACGACAAGGATACACATCAGACACAAATGGTCGAAGAGTTTCTTGAGGACGATGCTCAGCGGGAGGATGCTCGTGGGGAATTTCATCTTGCTGATGGTATCGATCTTGTTATAGATCGCGCTGCAGCCTTCTGTGATGCAGGGGCTCAGGAAGAACCATACGACCATGCCGCCAAGCATCCACGGAAGGAAGGGGAATCCGTCCACGGAACTTCTGTTGAAGATATAGCCGAAAGCAAACCAGTATGTGAATACCTGGATCGCAGGATTGGCATAGTTCCAGAACAACCCGAGCTTGCTGTCGCGAATATCCGCGATCAGCTCATATTTCGCAATGGAGAAGGTCCTGTAAAAGTTTTTTATATTTTCCTGCAGTACATATTTAACGCTTGCAAACACGCAGTTTCCTCCGAAGCCTTGCGGCTGATTTCATAATTTTCGGCTATTATATCACATTCGCGGAAATATCGCAACTACAACGGATTTTCCGCAGATATACGGAAAAAATATTCCGCCAAACTATTGGAAAATCGGCAAGAATCGTATATAATTAGATAAGAAACTGAAAACATATATTATCATTTTGGAAAAAGATGCTGTTTTCGGCTGATTCGTTTACAATATATTTAATTTTTGTTCATATTTATTTCGCAATTTTGCGTTATAGTAAATAATAGAAATCGGCTGCAGAGCCGAAGAAACAAGCAAAAAAGAGAAAGAGGCAACCATGAAGAACTTTTTTAGTCAAAAGCTCCCTACCTTTTTCAAATTGTTATGGGATAAGATTCTCCGCGCATTTCACAGCTGCATCGATGCAGTCAAAAAGCTTTTCGGAAAGCTTATGATCAGGCTCCGCCTGCTGAATGCGCTTGATTTAAAGAAAAAGATCGTGATCGGGGCATGCAGCGCTGCGGTGGTCGTTGTGATCGTGCTGATGGCTGTGCTGATCCCGGGGAATAACGGACGTGCTCCCAAGGTGACGAAGGAGCTCGAGGAGGCGGCGGTCGAGACGAATACGGTATCTGCGGAAGAAAACGTCATGCAGATCAACGTACAGAACAAAGCCGAGCAGACCGATGCAAAGGAAGAAGAGCTCCAGATCAAGGTCGACCTGAAGGTAGGCGATACGGATGCTGAGCTTGTTCCGAAGATCCAGGAGCGCCTGATCGGTCTCGATTATATGGACAACGACGAAACGACCGAGGAATACAACGAAACCGTTGCGGCGGCTGTTTCGCTCTTCCAGCGCAGATGTGAGCAGGAATCCACGGGCATCATGCACGGAACGACTTACACACTGCTGTTCTCGGGTGCGGCGCCGACATACATGGCGCAGGTCGGGGATGAAGGTGACGACGTCATCGCGATCCAGGAACGTCTGATCGAGCTGGATTACCTCAAGGGAGGTTCCACGGGCTATTTCGGAACCGAAACGGAAGAAGCCGTTAAGAAATTCCAGCAGAACAACAAGCTTGAAGACGACGGTAAGGTCGGCAGAAATACAAAAGAAGCGATCTACAGCGACGATGTCGTGCCGAACTATGCGGCATACGGCGAAGAAAGCGACGAGATCAAGCAGCTGCAGAAGCGCCTCAAGACTCTCGGTTACCTCAATACAGAACCCGACGGAAAATTCGGCAACGATACGCTTACCGCAGTCAAGCAGTTTCAGGTCCAGCATGATCTGATCGCTGACGGATGGATCGGTCCGCAGACCAAGCAGCTGCTGAATTCTTCGGATGCGAAGTATAATACCATCTCCTACGGCATGAGCGGCTCTTATGTCACAAAGATCCAGGAACGCTTGAAGGAGCTCAACTATCTGAAATCCGCTGCGACGGGTTACTTCGGATCGGATACGCAGGATGCGGTAGCGCTGTTCCAGCAGCAGTATAAGCTCGCACGCGACGGTAAGGTCGGCAAGGCTACGATGACGATGCTGATGGATCCCGCGGCGAAGAAGGCGCCTGCAGTTAAGGTCGAAAAGCCGAACAAGACGGATAAGAACGACAAAAACAACAATAAGAACGATAAGAACAATAATAAGAACGACAAGAATAACAACAAGACAGAGCAGAAGGTCGATCCGCCGTCTTACTCCGGCGAAGCATCCGCAAGCAAGCTGCTGAAGATCGCGAAATCCAAGCTCGGCTGCAGATACGTCCGCGGAGGCAAGGGTCCGAACAAGTTCGACTGCTCCGGCTATGTATACTGGTGCCTCAACCAGACAGGCGTCAAGGTCAACTATATGACCTCCGCAACATGGCAGAAGACGAATAAATTTAAGCGCATCAAGTCCATGAACGACATGAAGGCTGGCGATATCATCTCCATGCGCGGTCACGTAGCGATCTATGCAGGCAACGGCATGATGTATGACGCATCTTCCAGCAACGGCAAGGTCGTTTACCGCGAGGCATTCCGCCCGTGGGTCAAGAAGGATTTCGTCTGTGCATACAGAGTAATCTCGTAAAAAAATCGACAAACAAAAACGCCTTTTTAAAGGCGTTTTTTCTTTGCCGGAGGAGCGCCTGCGGATTTTTTATTGACGGCTCACATGAAATGTGATACCATAAATGCAACCGTTTACATAAACGGTGCGTGATATTCGAAATAAATGGGGACGTGAGAATCCCCTGTGTCGGTTCGTGACACAAGCGGTTTTGGGAAGAATACGCTTGCGCAGGAGAATCGGATTTGTTCGATATTAGGCAAAGACAGTCAGTCCTCGAAGGATTGGCTGTTTTTATTTTTCCGCAGAAATTGAAAATGCCCGAACAGTGGTATATAATAAAATATAATGGAGAAAAATGCGGTTATGGAAAAACAATCGGTTCAGCTGAAAATTGAAAAGCTCGCGCAGGAGATCCTGGATCTTTCCAGAAGCACGCTCCTGATGAACCTGCGTTTTCTGGATGCGGCGATCTATGATCTGCGTCCCATCCCGATCCCGCAGGGAACGCTTTATACGGACGGACAGTTTCTGTTTTACGATCCGCTTTTTCTGCTGCATTGCTATAAAGACGAGCAGGAATCCGTAGCCCGCAGTTATCTGCATATGATCCTTCACTGCATCTTCCACCACGCATTTGTCGGGGAGCTCATGCAGAAGCAATACTGGGATCTCGCCTGCGATATTGCCGTTGAGAATGCGATCAACGAGCTGATGATCCCTGCGGTCAATATACGCGACCGCGCAAAGCAGGAGGAACTGGTGGCGCCGCTGCGGGAGCAGGTAGGCAAGATCACCGCAGAGAAGCTCTATCGGTATTTTTCCGAAAGCAAGCTTTCCGATCGAGAGGTCGAGGAGCTGAGAGCGGTGTTTATCGCGGACGATCACGACAGATGGTATCTCAAGCGCAAGGAGCCTACTCACGGCGGTGAAGGCAGCGGTAAGCAGGGGAGCAGCGGCGGCAGCAGTGCTGCGCAGCAGTATCTCGGAGAAGGCGCTGCGAACGGGCAGATCACGGAAGGCGAAGTCAAGGGCAAGTGGAAAAAGAATGCCGAACGCGCACAGGTCGACCTCGAGACGACCTCCAAACAGTGGGCGAAGAAGGCAGGCGGTCTGCTGCAGAACCTCAAGGAAGTCAACCGCGAGAAATACGATTATGCGGGTTTCCTTTCCCGCTTTGCGACGCTCGGCGAGGTCATGCAGATCAATGACGATGAATTTGACTATATTTTCTATACATACGGACTGAAGCTCTATGAAAAGATGCCGCTGATCGAGCCGCTCGAATACAAGGAGACCAAGCGCATCAAGGAGTTCGTCGTTGCGATCGATACCTCGGGTTCGGTTCAGGGCGCGTATGTGCAGAAGTTTATCCAGAAGACCTATAACATCCTCAAGCAGAGTGAAAACTTCTTTACAAAGATCAATCTGCATATCATCCAGTGCGATGCGGAGATCCAGGAAGACGTCGTCATCACGACGCAGGAGGAATTCGATGCGTATATCGCAACGATGCAGCTGCACGGATTCGGCGGCACGGACTTCCGTCCCGTATTCAAATATGTGAATGAGCTGATCGAGCAGAAGCAGTTTACGGATCTCAAGGGTCTCATCTATTTCACAGACGGCTACGGGACTTTCCCCGAGCGGGAACCCGATTACAAGACTGCTTTCGTATTCCTTGATGACGAGGATTCGAATACGGAAGTACCGTCGTGGGCGATTAAGCTTGTTTTGCGCGAAGAAGACTTTTAATTGGCGCGATAAGCACCGCCCTTCGGATTTTTCGGATCGACACGGCTTGTGCGGCGTATGTCTAATACGCCTCCGCGCCATGCTCCCGATAAAATCCAAAAATCGGCACTTCTTACGAAAATTGACAGCAACGATACAAAGCTTGTAGGAGCGAACTGTGTTCGCCCGTTGCGGATCACAAAATTATGTTGATATTATTAAAGCAAATGCGCAGCATTTGCGTATAAAAGTTTTTGGATTCTTAAACCTTTTTTCAAAAAGGTTTAAGCCCCGCGGGAGCGTGGCAGAAACACATTGGAGAATCACTATGAATATCAGAGAAGCAAAAGAACAGATCAAGAATGCCATGACGGCATATTTCAGCAAGGATGAATTCGGCAATTACCGCATTCCGATCGAGCGGCAGAGACCGATCTTTCTGATCGGTGCGCCGGGCATCGGCAAGACGGCGATCATGGAACAGAGCGCGCAGGAGCTGGAGGTCGGCTTGGTTTCTTATTCCATGACGCACCATACAAGACAGAGTGCGCTTGGTCTGCCGTTCATCAGCCGCAAGAACTACGGCGGAACGGAATACGATGTTTCGGAATATACCATGAGCGAGATCATCGCTTCGGTTTACGATATGATGGAGGAAACGGGCGTCACGGAAGGTATCCTCTTCCTTGACGAGATCAACTGCGTTTCCGAGACGCTCGCGCCTGCGATGCTGCAGTTCCTGCAGTATAAGATCTTCGGCAGACACCGCGTTCCCGATGGCTGGATCGTCGTAACGGCAGGCAACCCGCCGGAATACAATAAGTCCGTCCGCGAATTCGATATCGTTACATGGGACAGACTCAAGAGAGTCGATGTCGAGCCCGATTTTGACGCATGGAAGGAATTTGCATATCAGAAAGGTGTGCATCCTGCGGTCATGACGTATCTCGCGGTCAAGAAGAGCGACTTCTATAAGATCGAAACGACGGTCGACGGCAAGCGCTTCGTTACGGCACGCGGCTGGGACGACCTCTCCGAGATGATCAAGCTCTATGAAGAGAATGACCTTCCCGTAGATCAGAAACTCACGGGTCAGTATCTGCAGAACCCCAAGGTCGCGAAGGAATTTGCGATCTATTATGACCTTTACAACAAATATAAATCCGACTATCAGATCGCGGATATCCTTGCGGGCTGCGCATCGGAAGATATCGTCAGCCGTGCGGCAAATGCACCCTTCGATGAAAAGCTCTCTCTGCTCGGTCTTCTGATCGATGCCGTTGCCGCAAGCACAAAGAGCGTTCTCGCGGAAGAGCAGATGCTCGCGCAGCTGCTTACTGAGCTGAAGCTCGTCAAGACAGAGATCGCCGCAGGAACATCTGCGGATGAGATCCTCGCAAAGCGCATCGCGAAGCAGCAGGCGATCCTGCATAACGGCAGACGCTCCAATACGATGTCGCGTGATGATCAGTTCGTGATGCAGAAGGTCATCTCCGTCATGGAGCAGGATACAGAGCTGATCAAGGGCAAGGCGGATGCCTTTGCTGCGATCAAGGCGGACTTCGACGGTCGGGTCGCTGCACTGAAGGCGAGTGTCAAGAGCGCAGGCAAGGAGCTTTCGCATCTCTTTAACTTTGCCCGTATCGCATTCGAAGGCGGCAACGAAATGCTCATCCTCGTGACCGAGCTTACCGTAAATATCTTCACGTCGAGATTTATCAGCAAATACGGCTGCAAGGAATATTTCGACAACAACAAGGAACTGCTTTTCTACGAACGTCAGAAGCAGATCATCTCTGAACTTGAGGAAATGGAACTGTTATAATGATGAATGATTTTGAAGTAAGAGGGGATATCCTGATCCGTTACCGCGGACTGGAAAAGGAGATCACGGTCCCTGCGGGGATCCGCGAGATCGCGGAAGGCGCATTCTCGAACTGTCAGTTTGCGGAGCAGATCATTCTGCCCGAAGGACTTGAAAAGATCGGCGACCATGCATTCGGCGGATGCCGTGCGCTGAAGGCGATCGCTATGCCCGACAGCGTTGCGGAGATCGGGGAATACACATTCCAGTATTGCGACGACCTGAAGGACGTTCGCTTCCCGAAAGGGCTTACGCAGATGGGCAACGGTGTTTTCCGCCATTGCCGCAGTCTTACGGAGCTGACCGTTCCCGAAACGCTTGAAAAAGCAGGCTATGAATGCTTCTACGGCTGCGATAAGCTGGAGAAGATCGTTCTGCATGGCAGGGAATTCGGCAGAAGCATGCTTGACGGATGCTTTAAGCTGGTCTTTGTTGACGGACCGCTTGCGGCGCTTCAGCGTCTGGACCGCGATATGGCGGATATCGTCTGCATGGAATATTCCCGCTGCTGCAATGACGGGATCTACAGCGAGCAGGCGCATAAAGCCTATGCGGATTTCCTCACGGATGTTTCCGTCGGCATCATGAAATACATCGCTGAGAACGATGACGTCAAGGCGCTCTACTATTTCGTTGAGCACAGCGCGATCAGCGAGGCAAGCGCAGATGCTTTCATCACGCTTGCGCAGCAGCACGATGCGTTCCGCGTTGTATCCACACTGATGGAATACCGCAACTCGCACTTCGGTGAAGACGGACTGGATCTCATCGATCAGAACTTTGAATTATAAGAGAAAACGGCTCGGCAGAGGCTGAGCCGTTTTTGTTGAAAAATTTTTTGATCCTCTGTTGTTTTTTGTCGAAATATGTTACTATATTGTGGTGTGAATTTTCTGGCCGCATGCGGTCACGGAGGATAAGATGAAAAGACTGTTTGTTTGGATCGTAATAATTGTACTGGCACTGACGATGTTCCCGATGACGGGTTTTGCGGAAGAGAGCATTCCCTTTGAGGAACTCGTTCCCGAGCTGAAGAGCATTTCTTCGGATGCATACGGCGTTATTACAGTGGAATGGGAAGCTGTCGACGGTGCGGATCAGTACGGTGTTTATCGCAGAAAGACCGGCGATGAAAATTGGGTGAGTCTTTCTATGACAAAAAATACGTCCTACAGCAGCTATACGGCGGTGCTTGGTCAGGGGTATCAGTATACCGTCCGCGCATTTAAAGAAGACACGGATATTTATTCCGCATGCGATCCCGATGGGATCAGCGTCACACCGCAGCGCAAGGTACTGCAGCTGAAGTCCGTTAAAAATGTCGGCATCGAGGCGATCCGTCTGGAATGGGACAAGCTTCCCGGAAGTGCGAAATATTATATTGCCCGCAGGGAAAGCGGCGGCGAATGGAAATGGGTCAAGAACGTATCCAATGCATCGACATGGACGGATACGAACGTAAAAAACGGAAAGACCTATGACTATCAGATCCGTGCAAAAAAGACGATCAACGGCAAGGAATACAAGACGGAATACGACGGGATCGGCAAACAGATCACCTGCCACAACAGAACTGCAGTTGCCCTCAAAGGCGCTGAGCAGGGAATGAACTCCGCAACGATATCCTGGACTGCACAGCCCGGTGCGGATAAATATTATGTATACAGAAAGCTGAAGGATGAGGAGTGGACATATTATGCCTCCACGGAAAAGACATCCTACACAGATACAGCGCTGAAAAACGGCAGACGTTATTACTATACCGTATGCGGCGCGAAGAAGACGGCAAACGGCACATTGGTATCCTGGCGCGATCTCACCGGGGTAAGCGCATATGCGACGGTAAAAGTTCAGCCGACGCTGAAAAGCGTGGAAAACGCAGGCATGGAAGCCATTAGCATAAAGTGGACCAAGATCGCAGGTGCGGACAGCTACCGCGTATACCGCAAGACTCCCGGCGGAGAATATCAGCTGCTGAAGAGCGGCCTGACGGGAACGATCTATACCGATACGACCGCTAAGAACGGCAAGACTTACACCTATGCGGTCAGTGCATACCGCAAGCAGGATGGCAAGAGTTACTACTCTCAGAAGGCGGAAGGAACGGCGATCAAATCCGAACCCGTGAAGACCGTTGCGCTGAAAGAAGTCACGAGAGGCTTCAATGCTGCGAAGATCAGCTGGAACGCGGTTCCCGGTGCGGACGGTTATCATGTTCTGCGCAAAGTCAAGGGAGGTTCCTGGCAGAGACTTGCATCGAATGTCAAGGCAACGACCTATCTGGACAAAACA
>JAZRGP010000465.1:0-25386 GCA_045644225.1 Christensenellaceae bacterium
ACGGCAAGTGGTTCCGATGGTCGCAGGGTGTGGGCGGCGTCAGTGCTCTCGACTTCCTTGTAAAGGTGCGGAACATGGACTTTGTAAGCGCGGTAAAAACGCTCAATGAATCTTGTATTTCTATTTCTCAGACAGAACCAACACCTAAAGAACGAAAACCATTCACCCTGCCAAAGCAAAACGAGGATAACGACCGCGTTATGCAGTATCTCTCGGCAAGAGGGATTCACCGCGGACTGATTATCTCCTGCATCAAGATGCGGCTTCTGTATGAAGATCTGCGGCACAACTGTGTGTTTGTGGGATATGACGGAGAAACCGCAAAGTATGCGTATCTTAGAAGCACAGATCCCGCATCCACCTTTATGCAGGAAGCAGCGGGCAGCGATAAGCGATACTCTTTCTCTCTGCCCGTGCAAAGCAGTGATACCTTGAATGTCTTTGAGAGTGCGATAGATTCCCTTTCTCTTGCATCTATGGATCTGAATAACGACAAACCTCTCAGCAACTATTTAAGTCTTTCGGGGATCTACCAGCCAAAGAAAGAGATCCTGCAGACTCCGATCCCCGTTTCTCTCGATCATTATTTGAGGAAAAATCCACAAATTGCAAAGATCCACCTTTGCTTTGACAATGACTTTGCAGGAGAACGCGCGGCGCATACGATCCAAGAACAGTTAAAGAACAGCTACAGTGTTTCTTACACACCTCCGCCGAGAGGTAAGGACTACAATGAATGGCTGATGAAAGAAAGTGGTCTCGACGGAATACGGGTAAGAGCATCTGCAAAAGGACTTCTGCACCGATGTTCTTCTCTCGGAGAGTAGATAAGGGGGATGCTTTCTGCATCTCACTAACGAGCATTGGATTTGATTAACCAAATCCGCCCGTAAGGGAGAACCCTTAACCCCCCGAAAGGAGAAAGCAATGCGAAAAAGAAATATACAGGTGATGATCCACCTAAATGAAAAAGAATACAATGACTTGATGCGGCACGTTCGCAAAACAGGCCTTTCAAGAGAAGCCTACATCCGAAAACTGCTGCAGGGTTATGTTCCGCGAGAGCTCCCGCCCATTGATTATTACGGTATGATGCGAGAGCTCAACGCTATTGGCAATAACCTCCACCAGATCTCAGCCCGAGCTAATAAGACGGGCTTTTTTCTTGCAGAGAAGTATGATGAGAACTACAAGCAGTTAATGGAAAAGGTGTTGGAGATACAGGCGGCGGTGATTTTACCTGAAAAAGTCAATCAACCCTAAAAGTCACTTTTCTATATAAAAAATCCTCCTTGTATTAGGAGGATTGCAATGTGGTTTATTGAAAAATTATGTGATCTTTAATAGATACGAATATTCATCAGGATATTTAATTTTACTCCAATCTGCTTTGGGGGATTTGTAAGTAAGTTCCTGATACTTTTCGTCCCTTATGTTTTTTCTGTAAGTCGCAATGATTTGAAGTTGATTTGATATGATATTTCTCATATCTTCTCTTAAAATAGTATTTGGAACATATTCCGAATCATCTTCGTTATACTGGAAACCCATACACATTTTAATGTTTCCGGCAAGTTTATCTGTTGTCAGTTTGGGTTTTAAAGAGTTATGGTCTCCAATCATTTTCGCTTGCAAATTTTTGCAGATTATATTGGGAAGTATCAAAAGTTTGAGCTGTGTGGTTCCATCTTCAGCAAACATAAAATCTGCTTCACTAAGTTTATGGTTAAGACACTTTTGATAAAAATCATTTGCAAATAATTTTGCATTCGGATCATCCGCCGTATTTGCTTTTAATCCTGTTAAATGCATAAAATTATGTGCATGAAACGAAAACTCAAAAGCAAAAACTTTCTTGTGTTTGTCCGTGCATAGAAACAGTAACTTTTTACCATTTAATTCTGTTTCATATTTATGAGCGCAATCTACAACGATTGAAATTGCCTCTTTTTTTGTTAAATTCCCCATTACACTTCGTCCTTTAGTAAAAAAGAGAAGACTGCAACACCGCAGTGTTACTCGTCTTCTCTTTGGTTGACTGGTTTTTCTGTCGTCCGCCGACGCTCAGTTCCATCTGGTCGAAAACCATTCTACTGCATCTATTTCGGATTTTTCTGTTGTCCGCCAACACCCCAGCCCAATGTCTGGTATCAGTATCGGATTAAAGTGCCAGTCGCACTAGAGGAATGACGTCCTCTATCCAATTTCATTATATGCAAAACTAGCCTGCTATGTCAATAGCTATCTTTAGCACATAATTAACGACTTTCAGTCAACCAAGAACAATTAAGTTCTCTCTTATACTATGTGTCAATCCAATTAAAATAAACAAGAAATAAATGGAGGATTTATGGCAACCACGCGAATATGGAAAGTTCAAAGTAATTTGCTCCGTGTTGTAAATTATGCAAAAGATGAAAACAAAACAGAAAATCCGAAATGGAATGAAGAGCAATATCAGGTTTTGCAGGATGTTATGGATTATGCTATGGATGATTATAAGACCGAGAAACAATACTATGTTACGGCTCTTAACTGTAATGCAGATTATGCACGAACACAAATGCAGATGACGAAAAAACAATTTGAGAAAGAAGATAAGATCCTTGCATGGCACGGGTATCAGAGCTTTGCAGAAAATGAAGTGGATGCGGATACAGCGCATGACGTTGGTGTAAAACTTGCGCAACAACTATGGCCGGAATATCAGGTAATCGTTGCAACGCATCTCAACACAAAGTGTTTTCACAACCATTTTGTGCTAAACTCAGTCTCGTTTCTTGACGGGAAGAAGTTTAACGCCTGCAAAGAAAGCTATCGTAAAATGCGAGCCGAATCGGATCGGTTGTGCAAAGAATATGGACTGTCCATTATAACAGAACACAAAGCATATTATCCGAAACATTATGCAGAATGGGATGCAGAGCAAAAGGGGCTGCCTACATGGCGCAGCGCAATTAGAGTGGATGTAGATGCAGCATTAAAAAGTTCTATGACATGGAGTGCTTTCCTTCACAATCTGCAAGCCCGAGGATATGAAATAAAATACGGGAAGCATATTGCAATACGCCCCCCGGGGAAAGAGCGATTTGTTCGGCTGAGATCTCTCGGGGAGAATTATACTGAGGAAAAGATTCGGGATAGAATCCTTGGGAAGAAATCAGTAAAATCATATCCAACCATCAATGAAAAAAAGATATTATCTCTGAAATGGTCGGAAGATTTTCGCTTATCCAAGGTTACTTGGAAAGGATTGAGAGCATTATATTTCTTTTATTTACGCAAATTGCGTGAAGCCCAGAAGAATCCAGAAAGCGTGTCATACCTTATTCGGGATGATTTGCGAAGGTTAGATGAAATTAGTGAACAAACCATGTTTTTATTTAATAATAGAATTGATAAGATGGAACAACTCCAAACATTAAAACATAGTTTGGAATCGCAAATATCAGCATTATCAACAAGGCAGAAAGAGTTTTATAAAGAAAAGCGACGCGGAGAAACTGCTGCTAATCAGAGAGAAATAATAATAACATTAAAAGGCATTTCGACTCAAATTAAAAGATTGCGGGATGATATAAAAATGTGTGAAAACATAGAATCTTTCTCTACGCGCTTAAATAAAACATATAAAAAATTAAAAACAACTAATAAATGCATATCCGAAAATCAGCGTTCATCTCGAGCGCTTTTTTAATACAACAAAGGAGGTTAAATATGCCGCACACAGGCGAAGCAGCAGAGCAGATCGTCAATATGGCGACGGGAATGACAGTAAAAGGAGTGGAGTTTGCTACAAACATGGTTGGCAAGGGAGCGTTATCCCTTGCCACTTTTTTGTTAGCGGCACTCAAGGATCAGAAAAGGACAAAGGGAAAGGCGCGGATGCAGGCTTTTAACGGGAAACCCACAAAAGTCTTCGTGATCCGCCGAGAGGACTTTAAGCAATTTGCAGAGGAGGCGAAAAAATATGGTGTATTGTATGCCGCCGTAGTAAGTAAGAAGGATCGAAATGGCGTGGTGGATGTCGTGGTAAATGCCAACGATGCAGCAAAGGTGAACCGCATCGCAGAGCGTTTTGCCATGCCGGCGGAGGAAGTGGAACAGCTTCGCAGTTCCATCCTGAAAGCACGGGAGGAAAAGGCGCAGAAAGCTGCGGAGGAACCGCCCGAGAAGAACGGAAAGTTTACCGTGGAGGATCAGGCACTTAATGAAATGCTCGGAGAAAAACAGCGGGACCCAGAAACTGCGCAGACGGAGAAAAGCAGTCCGTCCGCGCATATATCCGGGAACAAAGAGCGTTCAGAAGAGGTTTTTTCTGAGCCGGAGCATACCCGCAGTTCTGTAAGAGCGCAGATCAAAGAGATGAAAGCGGAGCGCAAAGAAAAACAGGAGCAGAAGTCTGTGCCGGATCGTTCTGTGAGACAAACCGTACACAAGCAACCAAAGAAAAAGAGAAAAAAGAAAGAGAGATGACACAATGGAAAATTATGATGCAATCATTGCAAACACAAGCTTTACAAAACTTTCCACGGAAGAATGGATCCAGAAGAAAAAGGAAGAGCGCGAGAGCCTTTACAGTATGGCAGAACAGATGGCGAATGAGGTATTATCCTCCCCGGAAAAGCTGAATCAGTATCTGCAGCTGCAGGCAAACCTCGGCAAAGCGAGCACGAGGAATGTTCTGCTTGCAGCAGCACAAAAGCCCGAAGCAACTTTTATTCTCTCCGCAGAAGAATGGGGCGAGCGCGGACGCGGGATCCGCAGGGGTGAAGGATCAAAAGCAATCAAGCAGTTCCGTGCAGATAAGGAATACACCAAGGAAAACGGCGATGTGGTCATGGGTTACAAAGTGGAGCGCTGCTTTGATGTTTCCCAAACCTACGGTACCCCCACTTCCGAACGTGCATCCTTGGGTATGCCCATGAGAAGCAAGATCAAGGCGTTAATGAAAGATACTGCCGTACCCGTGAAGCTGTCCGAGAAAGTGCCGCAGAATCTTGGTGCACTGTATTCCGACAAAGAGGATACCATCTTCGTCGCGCCCAATATGGAGGGAGAAGCTCTGTTCTTCACTGTTGCCCGTGAACTGGCGAGAGCAGACGGATGTGACAGTACATTTCTCTGCGAATGTGCGGCGAGTGTCACTTGCAGGAGGTTTGGGATTGAACCAAAGCCCATCAATGACATCCCCACAGATTATGTTGTTATGGACAGCAAAGACAAGAAATATCTGTTGGATGAAGTGCGCGAAGCTGCCACGGAGCTCAATACCCGCATCGATCGCAATCTGTATGCAGAGCGCCTGCAGAAAAAAGAACAGCCGGAGAGATGATGTATGGGAGGAAAGCGAATCATTGAAGTAGATGAGTATGCGCGCAATGTCATTATTTCCTCTCTGAATGACAAACGCAATGCGCTTATAGAGAAAGGCGCGGAGACGTTCCATGTAGACGATGTTTTGCTGGATGTCATAGACGCCCCGACAAAAAAGGAAAAGAGAAGGCATCGGGAGCAGGAACGATGAACAGCGACAACAAAACTGTAAGAGTCGTGCTCATCGTCATCGGCATCATCCCCGTTACATGGGCGGCCCTTGTGGTCGCCCCTTTTACTTCTCAAGGACTCTCAGGGATCATTGCAGGATTCACCGAAGCGATGAAGCATCCAACACCGCTGACATGGTGTGAGGATTCTATGAAAACAATCGTTATTTGCCTTATGTGCTACGGTCTCGGGCTGGGAGTATATTACTCCTCTCGGCATAACTACCGACGCGGTATGGAACACGGCAGCGCAAAATGGGGATCCCCGAAAGCATTGTACAGAAAGTATGCAGATAAAATGGAAAGCGAAAATGTAATACTTACGGAAAATGTGCGTATTGGTCTGAATGGCAGAAAGCACAGAAGAAACTTAAATATTCTCTGCGTCGGCGGCAGCGGATCAGGCAAGACACGGCACTATGCCAAGGTCAACATCCTGCAGGCGAATACTTCCTTTCTTGTACTGGATGTCAAAGGAGAGATCCTGCGGGATACGGGAAGACTCCTCGAGGAAAAGGGATATGAGATCCGAGTCTTTGACCTCGTTAATATGGAGAAAAGTCACGGGTACAATCCCCTGCAGTATCTGCGGGATGAAAAGGATGTGCTGAAGCTTGTAACCAATCTCGTGCGGAATACCACTCCCAAAGGCGCACAAAGCAACGATCCCTTTTGGGAACGAGCGGAAACCGCACTCTTGGAAGCGCTCATCCTGTATCTCAAAAGCGAAGCCCCTGCAGATGAACAGAACTTCCCCATGATCATGGAGATGATCAGCGCAGCGGAAGTAAGAGAAGAAGATGAGGGGTATGCTTCCGTATTGGATGAACTCTTTGAACGCCTTGAAATGCGGGATCCCGAAAACCTTGCGGTCAAGCAGTATCATATCTTCAAATTAGCTGCAGGCAAGACCGCAAAATCTATCCTCATTTCCCTTGGTGTCCGTCTGGAAAAGTTCAACCTTTCACAGATCGTGAGTATCGTCACCCACGACGAGCTCGACTTACCCTCTCTCGGCACAAAAAAAGTTGCGCTCTTTGCCATTATCCCGGATAACGACAGCAGCCTTAATTTTCTTATCGGGATGTTATATACTCAGCTCTTTCAGGAACTCTTTTATCTTGCAGATCATTCCAAGGACGGAAGACTTCCCATTCATGTACATTGCGTAATGGACGAGTTTGCGAATGTCGCACTCCCCGACGACTTTGACAAGCTGCTCTCCACTATGCGAAGCCGCGAAGTCAGTGCATCCATCATCCTGCAGAACATCGCGCAGCTGAAAGCACTCTTTGAGAAGCAATGGGAGAGTATTATCGGGAACTGCGACGAGTTTCTGTATCTCGGGGGAAATGAGCAGTCGACCCACAAGTATGTAGCAGAGCTCTTGGGCAAAGAAACTATCGATGTGAACACCTATGGGAAAAGCTCAGGCAGAAACGGGAACTATTCCACAAACTACCAACTTTCAGGACGAGAGCTCTTGGATCCATCGGAGGTGCGGATGCTGGATAACCGCTATGCGCTGCTCTTTATCCGCGGGGAGAGACCTATTAAAGACGAGAAGTATGACATCTTAAAACATCCCAATATTGCACTTACAACAGATGGAGGTGCTCCCGCATACATTCACGGGCAGGCACCTTTTTCTTTTGAACCCGAAAGCATCTTTCTTGGCGGTGAGTATGAAGAATATGAAGTGCTCTCCGAGGAAGATGTAAATGAATTATTTGAAAAGGAGAACAACAATGAGTAAAAAAACAAAGAAGATCCTCGTGATCTTCTCCATCATGGTACTGGTATTTTCTACAACGGCAACAGCTTTTGCTGCGGACGATCCGCTTCAGGTCGTAAACAACCTCTCTGAGTTTATCTTCGGTCTTATACGCGCAATCGGCATTATTCTGCTTGCCTTTGGTATCGTGCAGGTGGGTCTTTCTCTCAAATCCCACGACCCCTCTCAGAGGGCAAATGGTTTCCTTACCCTTGCGGGCGGGATCATCATCACCTTTGCAAAAGAGATCCTTAACCTTATTACGGGGTAAGCGAGCGCATCATAGAGAGGAGGTGAAAGATTGGGAAGCGGAAAATGGATCATAGACAACATTTGCTATGCAATAGAGATATGGAACGAGAAACTGGCGGAAATATGGCTTATCATTACCCAGTCTCCCCAAAACTTTAAAGGAGGCGGAATATGGCAGATCGTTCTGAGCATTAACGGAGCATTGAAAGCCATCGGGTATGCGTTATTGGTTCTGTTCTTCCTTATGGGTGTTGTGAAGACCGCGGGATCCTTCACAGAAATAAAGCGCCCGGAACACGCATTGAAGCTGTTCGTGCGCTTTGTTTTGGCAAAAGCCGTTGTAACATACGGGTTAGATCTCATGTTGGCGTTGTTCCGCATTGTGCAGGGTGTGATCTCCACGGCGATGAACGCCGCAGGAGTAGCAACACAGGCAGCCGTTACACTTCCTGCGGAAATGGGTACGGCGATCGAAGCATTGACCTTCTCGCAGACCATCCCTGCATGGGCAGTAAGCTTGATCGGGAGCCTTATAGTGATCGTGTTGTCCTTCGTCATGATCATGAGCGTATATGGCAGATTTTTTAAGCTATATCTTTACACCGCCATAGCACCTATCCCCTTGGCGGCATTCGCAGGAGAGCCTACGGCAAACATCGGTCGGAGCTTCCTGAAATCCTATGCAGCGGTGTGCCTGGAAGGTGCGGTGATCATCTTAGGATGTATCATTTTCAACGAATTTGCATCATCCCCTCCCGTAGTAGATACCACGGCTACGCCTGTCACGATGGTTTGGTCGTATATGGGGGAACTCATATTCAACCTGCTTGTGCTGACAGGATCCGTAAAAATGGCAGACCGCGTGGTGCGGGAGATGTTCGGGCTGCATTAAAGAAGGATCTGCTTGTGTGTTCTGCTGTCCCTCATGTGTCCTTCTTCATCAAAAAAGATATCTTCATCGCGGTATCCGAGTTCATGTGCTTTTTCTCTCTGCCAGAGGATGTAATCCAGTCGTGCTTCTGCGGCACTTTGCTCGGCCCTACGGTCGCAGATGCGCTGTACAAGCGAGCAGATCCAGCGGATGATGCAGAACAAGGTAAGCGCAGCGAGAATTCCGAGGGAAAGTGCTTCATGCTCGGATGCCCATTTATGAAATGGGATCGTCATAAGCAGAAACCAGATCACAGGGAGTGTCAGGCGAAGCTTCCCTGATACGCGGAACACAAAGGACAGGATCATCATGAGCATGGAAAATGCGAGAGAAAGGATGGGAATAATCATCATAATACAAAACCTCCTTTTTTAGAATTGTACTCTAAAAAAAGGAGGTTTCCAAATGTGCGGATTATAATAAAAGATCTTCAAACGAAACATCTAAGGCTTGTGCGAGAATCACGATCTCATAATCCTGCACCAAGCGCTGTTGCCCCTCTAATCTGGAAAGGCTTGTCGCACTGATGTCCATTCCGAGTGTTTGCAACTTGGCAAGAAAGTCTTTCTGTTTTAAATTCTTCATTTTTCGAATAGTATACACTTTTTGCCCAACGATATTCTTAACCCCGACGATTTGACGATGTTTCATAAATCACCACCACAGTTGTATATATATCAAAATATTATTGGATAACGCAGTTGTTTTACTGCGAGTTACGCATTAAAATAGAAAAATAAACCGAATTTCGCAGTAAAAAGGCGGTGATTACAATGTATGCAGAGATCAGTTGTTGTTTTACAGGTCACAGACCATCCAAACTACCGTGGGGGTATGATGAGAACAACGAAAAATGCTTGGGTTTAAAGCAAATCCTTAAAGAACAGATAGCCGGACTAAGCCAAAAAGGAGTCCGACTTTTTTTGACAGGCATGGCAGACGGCATAGATATCTATGCTGCAGAAGCTGTAATGGAACTGAAAAGAGAACATCCCGAATGGAAAATAAAGCTCATAGGGATCATTCCTTATACAGGGCAAGAAGGACATCCGGGAACCAAATATTATTCCAGATACCAAAACATTCTTCAAAATGCAGACAGATATTTCGTTCTTTCTCCTCATTATACCCGAGAATGTTTATTGGAACGGAATAGATTTATGGTGGATCACTGCAAATATATTATAGCGGTGTACAACGGAAAGAAAGGAGGTACGGGATACACAATAGATTACGGAAAAAGAAAAGAACGGAAGATTACTGTCATCAATCCCGAAACATTGGAAATTGTTTAACAGCACCAATCAGTGCTGTTTTTATTTAGGAGGAATTTATGGAAGTAAAAATAAACCGTGAAATACGGGACTACAAAGAAAACATCTTCTTTGGGCTGAACCTGCGTCAGCTCATTTTTTCTGTGTTGTCAATGGGTGCAGCTGTGGCAATATATTTCGGCTGTAAGGATGCCGTAGGGACAGAAGTGGTATCGTGGCTGTGTATCTTAGGTGCTGCGCCTTTTGCGGCACTCGGATTTATCCAATACAACGGCATGACGGCGGGAGAGTTGCTAGTGGCATATCTCCGTTCGGAGTGGATTATGCCGAAACACTTATGCTTTAAGAGTGAAGATATTTACCATGCTGTCTGCGGCGAAGATATGGAAAAAGAAAGGAAACAAAAGAATGTTTGAACAGTTAAAAAGCAAGTTTGTAAGAGATAAGGATCGCATGAAGCTCCCGCACTCTGCGCAGGAGTGTATCCCCGTAGAGCGGATCTGGCTGGACGGGATATGGTTTGCAGACGGGAAGTATTCCAAGTGCTGGAGGTTTGAAGATATTAACTATGAGATCGCATCGCAGGAAGATAAGGAAGCGATGTTCTGGAACTATGCGGCACTCCTTAATTCCTTTGACAGCAATGCCAATACCAAGATCACCATCTGCAACAGGAAGATCAACAAAAAAGCCTTTGAGGAATCCGTGCTTACGAAGCTCAATGGAGATGAGCTGGATGTGTTCCGCAAAGAGTACAACGAGATGCTTTATGACAAGATCACCTCAACCTCCAACTCCATTGTGCAGGAGCGGTATATTACCGTATCTGCTCCCGCAAAGGACATTGAAGAAGCACGGAGCTACTTTAACCGCATGACCGCAGAACTGTCGGGACATTTGGGAAAGCTCTCATCAGCGTGCGTTCCCTTAAATAGCACAGAACGGCTGAGGATCTTCCATGACTTCTATCGTGCAGGAGAAGAAAATCACTTCTCTATGGATCTCAAAACAATGATCCGTCAGGGCAAATCCTTTCGGGATCATATCTGCCCCGACACTTTTGAATTTAAGAGTGATCACTTCGCGATGGGAGATCGCTACGGGCGGGTACTGTTTGTAAAGGACTTTGCAAACTTCTTAAAAGACCGCTTTCTCTTCGATCTGTATTCCTTAAACCGCAATATGTTTCTCTCCATAGACATGGTTCCCGTCCCTACGGAAAAGGCGGTACGGGATGTGCAGAATAAGATCCTCGGTATTGAGACGAACATCACAAACTGGCAGCGCAGACAGAACCAGAACAACAACTTCTCTGCGGCACTTCCGTATGATCTGGAACTGCAAAGAAAGGAAACAAAGGAGTTTCTGGATGATATTGTATCCCGCGACCAGCGAATGATGTATGCGCTCGTTACCCTTGTACATACGGCGGACACCAAAGAGCAGCTGGATGCGGACACAAAGAGATTGACCGCAACCGCACGAAACAGAACTTGTCAGTTATCTGTGCTGAAGTTTCAGCAGATAGAGGGATTAAACACCGCACTTCCTGCAGGGACACGGTATATCCATGCCTTGCGCACATTTACAACGGAATCTCTCGCGGCACTTATGCCGTTCTGCGCGCAGGAGATCATGCATCCCGGTGGGATCTATGCAGGGGTAAACACCATTACGGGGAACCTCATCATTGTAGATCGAACGGGACTCATAAACGGCAATGGATTTGTCTGCGGTGTCAGCGGCTCGGGCAAATCTTTTTATGTGAAAGAATACGTTATTGCCGTAAAGCTGAAGCGTCCGCAGGACGAGATCCTGATCTTAGATCCGCACAATGAATATGCTCCGCTTATCCTTGCATTGGGCGGCAGAGCAATTAACTTCTCTCCCTCGTCTCCGCACCATATAAATGCGCTGGATCTCTCGGAAGGATACGGCAGCGGCGTAAACCCGCTCATTGCAAAGAGTGAATTTGTGCTCTCTCTGGTAGAGCGTGTTGTCGGCTCGGGGAAACTGGATGCCGCAGACAAATCCCTTATTGACGAGAGCCTGACGAGGATCTATGGAAAATATCTTGCGAGCAATTATACAACAACTCCTCCCACTCTTGCAGAGCTCTATGAAGATCTGAAACAGTACAAAACTCCGAGAGCAGATAACCTCGCACTTGCCATCCGCATGATCTCCACGGGCAATCTCAATATGTTTGCGCATCAGACAAACATTGACGTAGACAACAAGCTCATTTCTTTTGGCATCCGTGATCTCGGAAGTCAGATGCAGGAGATCGGAGAAACCGTGCTCTTTGACGCGATCCGCAACCGCGTCGCACGAAACAGCGAACGCGGGATCCGCACCCATGTCATCGTGGATGAGATGCACATCTTCTTTACTCATGAATACTCCGCACAATTCTTTGCGGGTGTATGGAAGCAGTTCCGCAAATACGGCGCACTTGCTACAGGCATCACGCAGAATGTGGAGGACTGCATGAAGAGCGTTACAGGCAGAACACTTCTCGCGAACAGTGAATACCTCGCTATGCTGAATCAGGCGCCGACAGACCGCATGGAGCTTGCACGGCTGTTAAACATCTCGGAAGAACAGCTTTCCCATATTACCAACTCCGGCGTGGGAAAAGGACTCTTAAAGTGCGGAAATGCCATTGTGCCATTCATAGACGAGTTTCCCAAGAACACTTCGCTGTATAAGCTGATGACAACGAGAATGGAGGATGACGGATCGTGAAGTTAGAGCGGAAAGTCAAAACAAAGGCGCGGTATTCTCCTACCATACGGACAGACAAGATCTCTTTTTCCAACGCTCACAGGATCATTCCACAAGAGAACAACTCCTACGAAGATAATGCTGCGCGGTATGCAGAAGAAAAGACAACCGACACAGTAAATCGTACCTCAGAAGATATTATGAGCAGTATGCGAAACGGGCGAAAGGATATTGTTCGCAGTATACGAAAGCATCATGCTAATACAATGAAAACGGCAAAGAATACCGTAAAAACAGCGAAGCATACCGCAAAAGCTACGGCGAATGCAACAAAAAAGACCGCAGAAGCATCCGCAAAAGCGGCAAAGACCTCCGCAAAGGCGGCAGAAGCAGCAGCGAAAGCTGCTTCCGCTGCCGGCAAAGCGGTCGCAAAAGTAGTCGTCAAAGTGATAAAAGCAATTATTGAAGGGATTAAGGAGCTTATTGCACTCATCATCGAAGGAGGTTGGGTCAGCGTGATCATTATTGCTGTGATCGCGGTGGTCATAGCGCTCATGGCGATCTTCGGGGTATTCTCCTCCAATGAATCCGCGGACGGGAGCAAACCCATGACGGAAGCGATTGAGCAGATAAATTCAGAATACACCAAAGTCATCGAGAAGCAAATACGGGAATTGTCTCGAAGCGATGCTGACAAAGTTGAGATCATCTACGAGGGAGATATGGAGAGCGCAGAAAGCACAGTTCCCAACTGGGCGGATGTTATCTCTGTCTACTCCGTAAAGTATGCGATGGATGAAGAAAACCCCATGGACATTACCACCATAACCGAAGAGAACATACTGGCTCTTGAAACGGTTTTTCATGATATGAATGAGGTTTCCTATCGTACATCCCGCAGAACGGAAGAAATCCCCACAGAAGATCCAACCGCTGAGCCCGAAACAAAAAACATACTCAGTATTTCCATAAACACTGCAAGTCTGGATTACCGTGACGGAGCAGAGCTTTATGGCTTTAGTAAAGATCAGAACGAGATCCTTGCAGAGCTCATGCAGCCTGAGTTCTATCCTCTCTTTGCGGAGCTCATTGGAGAGACGATTGGTGACGGCGGTGAATATGGTATGGGGCTGAATATTAACCCTGATCTCCCGCCGAATACCCTTGGCGCGCAGATCGTGGAAGCGGCAAAGAGATACATCGGGCGAAGCTATTCCAGTATGGATTGCTCAAATCTCGTAAGAACGGCGCTGAAAGACTGCGGACTGAATTCTATGAATGGACTAAACTCTACTGCCATGGCAAAGAAGTGCAAGGATATGGGGATCCTCTTTACGAATGCAGACGAGCTGCAGGCGGGAGATCTTATTTTCTTTGCAAGAAAAAATCCCTCCAAAGGAGAGGGATACTGCACGGATACCCGAAGATGCGGTTCAGGAAAATGCAAACGCTGGATGCAGATCCATCATGTCGCGATCTATATCAATGACGAATACCTCATTGACAGTACCGGCGGAAAGAACAGCGTACAGATACGAAAACATTGGGGCATAAACGACTCGGAATGGAGCTGGGTATGCTTTGGGAGAGTAACAGAATAAGGAGAAAGAGATGATAAAGAAGATTTTAATTGTAATGGGAGTACTGTTAATTGTTGCTGGGCTTATTGGGATAAACCGACCAAAGGATTATTATGCTGAAACGATAACTCCGAAAGTAACGGTAACACATACGGAAGAACAAACAACATCAACAGTTTCGCAGTTAATGGAGGAAGTATTCGAAGAAGAGATTCAGCCAACTGAAGAAGTTGAGATTGTTGCCAACCTAGAAGAACACAATTCACAAAAAAAGAAAACAGATAAGGCAGAATTCACCTTATCTGTTGGAGAAAGCTCGGTAAGAATATTAAAAGGGATAGACGAAGCAACACTTGAAAAGGCACCGGGATGGATGCCATCATCTGCTGCTCCGGGAGAGAATGGTGTTTGCGTGATCTATGGTCACAGGAACAGGAAGCATCTGCGGCTGCTGAAGGATGTAAAAATTGGGGATGATTTAACCGTTGCTTATGAGGGAAAGAATTATGTTTACAAGATCGAGGAGATACAGATCTATGACAAGAAAAATACGATAACGATTCCAAGTGCAGACGAACCGATGCTTATGATAATGACTTGTTACCCGTTCAGTTATGAAGGAAAAGCGCCAAGGCAGATAATAATTAAAGCAACAATAGAAAAATTCAATTTTTAGAACGTGGTTTTTCGATGCTTTCAAACATTTTTCGACTTTTTATGTGATTTCAGACCCGTTTCATATAAGGTTAAGATCCATTCTATTTTTTTGGAGTATTATGGATATGTAATAATACACAAAGGAGAAGAGGTTATGGACCGCATAAAAAAACCGTGGTATTTTCTTTCAGTTTTTGGTGGATGGATTATCGAGCAAATTATCGAATATTTTTTGAATCATGTTTTCTCTATTTCGGAGGGAATAATAATACGATTTCTTAATATAAGAATTACCGTATTAGATCTTATTCCATGCTTGATTGCCGCAATATGTTGTTTGATTTATATACAGCAATTGCACAAAGAAATAAACAAAACTATATACCCCGAAGATACTCAAAAAATGTTTGAATTATTATCGGAAGTTCTTAATAAAAACGAATATGTAGAAAGTATTCAGGCATATCAGTATCAAGTAAAAAATGATAAAAGTGGTAAATACATTAAATTAAACTATGTATGTGGTGTTGCAGATGAGCGAATTGAAATTAATTCTATCATGCAAACTTATTTTTATTTTCCTTATTCAATTTATAAAAAAATTTGTGCAGTTTCTGGATATTATGGCGATTACAAGCGAGAAAAAGATCCCATTAAAAAAGAACATAAATTTGACACATTTAGGGAAGAAGGTGAAAAATTAGCAAAAGAATTATTAGATAGCTTAAAACAAATAAATACATCACAAGAAATTGAAGAATACCATTGCGAGATGTATCGGGTAGCACTGAGAATACTTTCTGCAATCCAAGACAAGGCAGTCTTGAGTATTTTAAACAATAAGGAGGTAGAACAGACATTAATAAAAAGGAAAAAGACCGGAATACTAGGATCTGTTGTGCTAAGTGATATGTATGTGTTTAGGAACCAAAATAGTCTTGAAAAAACAGACCGGCTCTACATAACAATGCCTTTTGATAAAGAAAAAAACATTGTGCTTCTTGCTTCTTTAACAGGCAGCAATATTGTAGGCAATAACTCTAAACCTAATGAAAATGATTTAGAAAAATACTGTATTGAAATAGGTAAGCAGATTCTTGAATATGTTACCGAGATAAACCATAAATAATTCTTAAATATTAGGAGGCAAAAGCATGAAACTTCTTATTAAAAAACGACGTCGTTTTACAAGTAAAGAAAGAGAACTTTTAGAAAAATCAATACAAGATCTTATAAGGGAATATAACATAGTTACATCAAATGAAAAACAAATCAATAGAATTTGTAAAATGGAAAGCTTTAATCAATCTATACGAATCATAGAAATAAAGCATAATAATGCATATTAAAAGTGCATTACAATTAACATGTTTCTATGCATTGCAATGTCTTTTTTCACTTGACATTCAAGAATAGGAACAATAAAATAAAAGCAGGGAGGGAATTTCCCCCAAATATAGAAAAACGCGACAGGATCAATGTGTTGGCGCACATTGAATCCCTACTCAAAGGTGTCACTACCACCCTCAAGCAATCCCATATGGGACACCGCGGTTCAATTATCATTATACAATTCCTTGAATTGTGATGCAATGAGAATTTTTTGCGCGAGGGCTTTGGATTATTATCCATACACCTCGCGTTTTCTATACCAAAGGAAATTCCCGACTGTTTTACAAATAGTCGGGAATGGAGAAAACTAAAAATATGGATGAACGAGATAGGAGCAGCCTAAGAGAAAAACGGGATCAGGCCGAACGAAAAATGGAAAGATTGCGCCGCGAGCTTGCAGAAATCACCGCCGTGATAAAAAAAGATCCCAACCGTGAGTTGGGATATGACAAAGAGGCCTGTGATAAAAATATGGAGTTAAGTGCTGCAATACAAGATTTTCTAATTGCAGAAAGGGAATATAACGGAGATAAGTCTGAATATTATTGCTTGTGGAAATGACCAATCAATGTGGAAATGGTGGAAGACAAAATCCCCAACAGTGCCGCAAATGGCAACGCATTATCCATAAGAAAATGCATAATCAAAACTAAGGCAGTTTCGATCAGTATGATGATACGAGCTGCTTTTTTTGTTCTCTGGATTTTTTCTTCGGATAACGGATGATTCGAGTGGATTACAGGAGCAAATGCAAATATTATTGCTATGCTGAGCACCAAGCCCACATAAATGATCCAATCATAAGAGGACAGCCATGATGCAGCAAACATACATAACGTGCCGATTGATACAGAAAAAATAACACAGCCAATGTGATTAGATGCATGAAGGCCTCCCGAATGGTGTCTGATTGGCAAGAAGAATATAATCCAAAACAAAGTAATAAGAAAGCGACTAAAAATTGCTCCCAAGATCAATAGAATACTAAAAATAAAAGTCGTATTTAATAAGCATTCTATTGCGTAGGCGTAAATTTCTACATTTTCAAGGTCCGCACCGTTATTTACCAATTTTTCTGCAAGACGATTTGCCAACTTATTCATAAAAACCTCAACTATATAAATAGATCCACTTGTCTTTTACCTGCTTTGAAAAAGATTCTCCTATCGGAATAGATTCTCCATTTATTAGCTGTAAGGAATCCGGTTGAATGGACTGAACCGCATCAATATTAACAATAAAAGATCGATGGCATCTAACAAATTCTATTGGTAAAACTTCATCTAAATCCTTAAGTCGTTTCCACTCTTTGTATTTAGCATTTTTCGTATGGATCTCAATATGCTGTGTATAGTTTGTGAAATACAAAATATCGCGGAACAGAATTTTTGCGCTCTCTTTTTTGCTTTTATAAAAATAGTGAGCTGGTTTTCGATTTTCAATTATGGTATACACTTTATCCAAGTATTGTTTAATGCGAGGCGGTCGAAGGGGCTTAAGAAGATATTTCAATGCATGCACATCATATCCTTCACTCATGTATTCGACATTACTGGTTAAGAAAATAATAATCACATCATTATCTTTTTTGCGAATTGTTTCAGCCACTTCCATCCCGTTAGGACCGCCGGGAAGCACAATGTCCAAAAATAACAAATCAAAAGAATTCTCCTCATCATATTCAAATAAGAAAGTTGAACTCGAATAATACTCCTTAATTTCTACAATACATCCGTTGTCTTTTGACCAAGCCTTTATAATCTTTTTAAGCTGATCACTCAAAACCTGTTCATCTTCCAGTATTCCGATCTTAATTTTCATAAACACTCTCCTTATATGGTGGGAATAAACAATTTAATTTGAAAATAATCTTCTCCGGGTTCTATTTGATAAAATGCATTATATTTTTTCAAACAGCGTTCCATACCGGCTAATCCTTTTCCGTGGTTTGGCTCGGTTTTTATGGTTTTGAGCCGATTTCTGCTGTAAGAATAGGTACCATTACTGCTGTTAAGTATATCAATATGAATCATATTCTTTATCTGTTGTACGGAAATATCTATATATCTCGAATTCTCATCAATAATTCCTTGGCAGGCTTCGATTGCATTCGTTAATAGATTCCCCAATACAATGCTGATTTCTGAATCACTGATAACACAATTACCGATTCTTGAAATGCTAACTATTGTTTGAATTTTATTAGCACGAGCAATAATAAGTTTGCTTGCAATACAAGCATCTATTGCCGGGTTTCCGGTTGATTGAACCTCAATGATTTCGTCAATATTGCGATGCATCTCCCCTAACCGCTTATGGAGATTATCCATGTCGTTATTATTGGCATATTGCTGTAAAACTTCGATATGATTATTTACATCATGATGCCAAGCAGCAATCAGTTCCTTCGATCTTTTAATACTCTCCTCTTCCATTGCTGCTATCTTTAATTGATTCTCTATTTCAGCTTTTTCATAACTGGATCGCCCAATCTTTTCAAAAAGAAAAATAATAGCAATCAGCATAGCAAGAATGGCAAAACTGATCGTAATTAAAATGTTCCGGTCTTGTGAAGATCGTTCAATCCTGATTGCAAAACCGACAATTTGGCCGACAGCAAAAACTCCGACTCCCATAATTATTATCAAAACAAGGTGATACACCATAGGCGTTTCTATTTTTGTATTCTTTTTAGGAATTCTTGAAAGAAGCCAATGAAGCGAAATTACAATGAGAATATAGAAAACCTGGACACCAAAACGTGCTGGAGATGGAGATAATGTATCGACAATATCAATGCCGCTAAATAAGGGAAGTAGATTTGAAACAATAAGATTAGTAATCTGGGATACGCCAGGCCCAATGATTCCCCAAAATATTTTCAAAGTTGCAGAGCCCTCAAAGCAAACAATTGCATATAAAAGCGACACAAAAAATCCAACCATAATCGCATAGATAAAAGAAAGATTTGCAAGGTTTATAGTTGTCATTGTCACAACCATAATAATCAATCCTAAAATCACAGGCTTTCTTTTGTTTGGAGAATATCCTAATTGTTTTCTAAACAAATAAGATATAAAAAAACACTCCAAAAAATTTACTACTATTTCCCACACACTCCAAAGTATTTGCATATTATCAATCCTTACATATTTTTTCTATAATTATAGTATAAAGGCTATATTTATCAATGGCAAAAACTTTTCGTGTGATTTCGATGCCGTTTTATATAATGTTGCGACACAAGAATTTTTTCTTGTGATATACTCCAATCATCCAATTACTACTCTTTATAAAGGAGCAATAAAATGAATAAGGAAAACAAGAATCTCAAAAAATCCATTGTAAAAACAACGGAAAAATCTTTGATGAGTATTGCGGATCTTTTCGCAACGATGCCTTGCATGGGTCCGTGGTACGAGGTAAAAGTGCCTCAGAAAATTCAGAAGTAATATGAGGCGAAGCGTATAAGAGGCTATATATAGCCTCTTATACCCCATAGCTATGGGGTATAAGAAACGGGGGGGATGTTATGATTGAATAAAAAAATCCTTGATAATCAAGAGTGCGGACTCACATCAGCATAAAACTGATGACGATCATCAAGGATAAAAAAAGTATAACACAAAGAAACAAAAAAATCAAATGAACAAAATATGAAAGGAGAATAACAATGAAAAAGGCACTGAAAAGATTGGTCGCATGTGTTGCTGTCGTTGTGATGGTTTTCGCGATGAGCACAACGGTTTTTGCGGCAGGCGAAGAATTGATTCACTCTGGAACATCCACATCGGGTTATTATACATCCCAGAGTGTTCCTCAGAAAAATGATACTCAGCTCAAATGCCTGAGTTATGAAACCTCTGGTAACATCAAAGTCTATGCCGTTTATCACAACGGATCTCAGTATATTGCTCTTTCGGATCACGAAATTTTACACACGAAACCCACATTAATTTTACCCAAAAGTAGTAGTCTTAGAAATGTTAAACTTCGCGTTTACAACTATGGTAGCTCCTCTGGTGTAAGCACATATTCTAGAGGCCACTGGAGACTTTACGCATAATTGCAGATTCGAACCGGAAGGCAGGGTAACACCTGCCTTTTCTTAAAAAAGAGTAGAAAGAAGAATGCCGATATGATAAACAAATATTTTAAAAATGCAATAAGTCTCTTCTGGGTTGTAGCTTCACTTATCACCATCACTGCATGCCAACCGACTCCTGAAAAACCAATTATTATAAGTAAAAATGACAACCTTGAAGAAAAAATACTTTCAGAAGAAATGGAATCCAGTTTCGATAATTTAGACGAAAAATGGTGCTTTGAAAAAGAATATGATGAAGGAAAAAAACTAAGAATTAATGCCTCTGTTTTTAACAACAATACATCCAATATACCTGTTGTTTCAATTGCAGAGAATCCTTATTCGGGAAATATTGGTTTAATTAAAAAAATTATTGGTTATTTCTGCGATGAAAGTTTTGAGTTGCTCGAGGGAGTCAATGAACCAACAAAAGCAGATATCCAAAAAGAAATAATTAGAATGAAACAAGCGTTACAGGAAGCAAAACAAGAAGGCGATCCTGAAGATGTTATTACCACTTATGAAAATACAGTAAAAGAATTAGAACGTCAATTTAAAGAAGCACCTGCTGCATCAGAGGCAACAAAAACAGATTATAAACTGAAAGAAGCAGATGATGGTTCTTATCAATTAAACATAGTAGCAACACAAAACGGAGAATCCAAGTATGAAATTGATTTTGTAGACTGGATTAATACAAAAGGCTCATTGTTACTAATACAAGATAAAAAAACAGATAACTATAGTAGCGAATACACTTTTAAATATGTGCCACAGGATTATTTAGAAAGCGATGAGAATTTTCAGAACGGCAAAAAAATTATTGATAGTTATTTGTCCGAGATTGGTTTGGATTATCTTAACCTAAATCTTGTTTCCGGTAACATTGAAGAAAACACATATGAATATTATTTCACCAGATCTGTAAATGGTTTAAATGAAGGATATGTAAATAGTTATTTCGGATCCATGCAAAGTGATGAAGATATTATGATGGATTTGTGGTATGCAGAATCTATGCTGGTGAGAGTTACAGACGGTAAGATTACTTATATTAAATGGGATAACCCTTCTTTGGTAACTGGAGTTGATAATGATAATGTGAGAATAATCTCATTTGAAGAAGCAAAAGAAGCATTTTTAAAGCAGATTGGTTATATGCTTGCGCCTAATATTGATGATGAGATTGGCAAAGCCAATTATGAATTTTTTAAAGCAAATACAGCTATTAATATTACAAGAATTGAACTATCTTTGACCAAATTACTTATGAAAGACAGTGATGATTCTTATAAATTGATTCCTACATGGAATTTTTATGGCTATGAGTCCTTGAGCAGTCATAAATTTGATGAAAATCGAGGAGCCGAAATTTGCTATGTAGCGGTCAATGCATTGGATGGAAGTATTGTTAACTACACAGCATTAAATTAATTCTCTTTGAGTAGGTATTATGTTGATAAAAAAGGGGTGATGCCATGATTGCGTAGAAAATTCCTCGATAGTCATGAGTGGGGACTCACATCAATATATAACTGATGTCGATCATCAAGGATAGAAGTATTGCATTTCAAAAAGAAGAATCAGATGAATTATTCATGAAAGGAGAAAAACAATGAAAAAGACACTGAAAAGAATAATTGCATGTGTGGTAACAATTTTATCAATCTTTACATTTTCTACCACAGCTTTTGCAGCAGCTGAGGAATTGACACACTCTGGATACTCTACTTCAGGTTATTATACTTCGCAAAGTGTTCCACAAAAAAATGATACCCAGCTTAAATGCTTAAGTTATGAAACTACAGGAGATATTAAAGTTTTTGCATGTTATCATAACGGTTCCAACTATATTGCACTCTCCGCCTCTAAAGTATTAACCGATAAACCCACTTTGGTTTTGTCAACAAGCAGTATCGTTCGACATGTAAAGCTTCGCGTTTATAACTACGGTAACTCCGTAGGAGTTAGAACATATTCCGCTGGACACTGGAGACTTTACGCGTAACTAACATACCTCAATAGTATGAAATGGGTAAATCCCCGTTTCATACTATTGAGTCTATCACATTTTACATATAACAAATGAGAGATTTTTTCGAACATTTTTTGAAACATAATTGTTGGAAAAATTAAAGCAATAAATAAAAGCTTTTTAATAATAGATATAGACATAAGGTTATCAAAAGGGCAAAGACATGATACAAACAATAAAGGCTCATATTAAACAAGCATTAGGCGGTAAAGGCTTTTTGATTGGATCAATAAGCATTGCTATTGTATTACTATTATCTGTTATTGAACAAATAATTAGCGGTTTCCGCGCAGAAGATCTGCTAGGATATGGATTTCATCATTACATGATCCTCGATGCACTGACGTCAGATGCCATGACGCTGGTTTTGCCCATCGCCGCGGCACTGCCCTTTACGGCATCGTTTCTCGATGATTACAAAAGCGGATTCATCAAGGGATACCTCCCGAGAACGAATATCGCAGGATACCTGGGCGGAAAGATTGCAGGTTGTATTATCTCAGGTGGGTTGGTACTAGCCGCAGGGGTGTTCATGGCGTATATCGTTGCAGCGTTGATGTTCACGCCCATGGAGGCGGTCGCTCCGCCATTGCAGGAGCCGCTCTTCCTCGAGATCCTCGGGAGATTGGGATTGTTCTTCTGTGCAGGCGCGTTCTGGGCGCTCATCGGGATGCTCTTCGCGACGCTCACGGGCAGCAGATATATGGCGTATGCTTCGCCTTTCGTGGTGTATTATGTGCTGATCATCCTCTATGAGCGGTATTTCGATAAGATGTATGTGCTTTACCCGAAAGAGTGGGTCGCGCCCTCGGCGCAGTGGATCTACGGGAATGCAGGTGTGGTTATCTTCCTCGTTGAACTTATTATTCTCGCGGCGATTGGTTGTGGGATCGCGATGCGAAGAAAGATCCGTAACATATAGGAGGTTATGATGAAAATAGGACAAGTGATCGCCGTTGCGAGGAATAACTTCCGCGGATGGCACAGAAATGCGCGAATCATCATAACCTTCTGCCTTGCGTTTATACTGTGCTTCCTGCTTTCGGATAAGGCAGTGAAGTTCGCCAAGGAATACGAAACGACGATGCAGCTTGTGGAAGCATTCGTCTGGACATTTGGTGATGCGAACTCGATTCTGCTCTCGTCGCTTCTGCTGCTTTTGCTCTTTGCGGATATGCCCTTTATCTCAGGTGCAACGCCTTTCTACCTCATGCGCATCGACCGCAAAACGTGGATCTCGGGGCAGGCGCTGTATATTATCGTTGCTACAGGAATCTATCTGCTGTTCATTCTTATCTCCACTGCGGTGGTCTGCATGAGTCAGAGCTTTATCGGGAATATGTGGAGTGAGACAGCGGCGATTCTCGGATACTCAGGTGCTGGTAAGGCAGTTGCGCTGCCTGCGCTCGTAAAGACGTTGGAAATGTCTACCCCATATCAGTGCATGGCGACGATCTTTCTGCTGATGCTGTTGTATGCGCTGTTGATGGCGTTTGTTATGCTGGTCTGCAACCTCTGGAAAGGACAGAGAGCAGGCGTGATCGGTGCGTTTGCATTCAGCTTGTACGGCTTCCTGCTGAATCCGCAGACGCTGAAGAATATCTTTCAGCTGCCGGATGAGCTGGTATATAAGGCGAATGTTGCAGTGGGGTGGCTCTCTCCGCTCAATCATGCAACCTATCATATGCACAACTTCGGTTATGACTTATTGCCGAGGCTGTGGCAGACCTATGCAATATTCGGATTGCTCATTGCGGTATGCTTTATTTTATCCCTTGTGGCAGTCAGAAAATATAATTTCGCATTTATCGGGACGGAGAAGTAAGGAGAATACCTATGGATATATCGATCAGCGTACAGAATGTGTGCAAGGACTTCGGGCAGGAGCGTGTGCTCAAGAGTGTTTCGAGGGACTTTGAAAGAGGGAAAATACACGGCATCGTTGGCAACAACGGCTCGGGTAAGACCGTGCTGATGAAGTGTATTTGTGGATTTCTCATCCCTACGGAGGGCAAGATTTTCGTGAATGGCAAGCAGGTGGGAAAGGATATGGATTTTCCGCCCGACCTCGGGATCATCATCGAGACTCCTGGTTTCCTGCCGAACCTCTCGGGTATCAAGAATCTTGAAACATTGGCAGCACTCAATAAAAAGATCGGCTTAAAAGAAATTGCCGACAGCATCCGCAGAGTTGGTCTCGATCCTATGATGAAAAAGCCCGTGGGGAAATACTCTCTCGGTATGCGTCAGAGATTGGGTATCGCGCAGGCGATCATGGAAGATCCGTCATTACTGATCCTCGATGAACCTTTGAATGGCCTTGATAAGCACGGCGTAAAAGAAATGCGCGAGCTCATAAAGGCACTGAAAGCGAGCGGCAAAACCATCCTTCTCGCAAGCCATAATCAGGGCGATATCGATGAACTGTGCGATACGGTATGTGAAATGGATGCGGGTGTTATGACGATGATAAGGGAATGAGGTGACGATATGATGAAACGGTTTTTAATAATTCTTTTGTGTATAGCGATTGTGCTGCTTCCGACAATGGCTTTTGCGGAAGGAGATACAACAGAGCCTAAGAAGGAAGAGTCTAAGGCAGAAACAACGGTTCAGGAAGAAAAAAAGGAAGAATCCGCTGAAAAAGAAGAGTCTTCTAAGAAAGAATCGGACAAGACCGAGAAGCCAAAAGAAGAACCCGAAGAAGCTCCGCAGGAAGAGCTTCCGCAGGTTACGGTCACTGCAGGTCAGCTTTCCATCGACAGCGAAAAGCTCTATGAGGGGATGAACAAGACTTACAAAAAAGGATATATTCCCACGATCGCAGACGGCAAAGTGACGATCATTTTGCCGCTTGTGGGAAAGACATTTGATAATATCGTTACGCTTACTGCTGACCTCGGCGCACCGACGGACAGTCCATTTGTATTCGGGAACTATTCGCAGACCGCAAAGAAGGGTGAGCCTTATGTATTTACCATTACGATTCCGCTTGCGAAAGGTAGGCTCAACGGAACCTATCCCGTGATGCTGAATGCGAGCTATATCGATGCGACGGGTAATCTCACAAGTCAGAGCTTCACGATCTATGTGACGATCACAGACGGCAAAGAGCCTGCTGTAGAGACTAT
>JAZRGP010000466.1:0-1405 GCA_045644225.1 Christensenellaceae bacterium
ATGGATGCTCTGCTTTCCACAGTTCAGATGCCTTCGGGTATTCCCGTGGCGACAGTTGCGATCAACGGCGCGGCAAATGCTGCGATCCTCGCGATCCAGATCCTTTCCCTCGGCGATGATGCACTTGCGGAAAAACTCCTTGCAGCACGCGAAAGCGGCAAGGCAAAGGTTCTTGCAAAGGATGCAGCACTTGCTGAAAAATACAACAAATAAATCCTGCGATTTGGGAGAATTGAAAATATGATGAATAAATTACATGAAGAATGCGGTGTATTCGGTGTGTTCGCCAAGAACAACTATGAGATCGCATCGACAGTTTATTATGGCCTGTACGCACTGCAGCACAGAGGTCAGCAGAGCTGCGGCATCGTTGTAAACGACGACGGTGTTTTCACGGCACGCAGAGACAACGGCCTTGTCAACGAAGTATTCGATAAGGACAGCCTTGCGGCGCTGGGCGAAGGCGCCCTCGCGCTTGGTCACGTTCGCTACGGTTCCGCAGACGGCAACAGCCGCCGCAATGCGCAGCCGCTCGTGATCAACCACGTTAAGGGCAGCATGGCGATCGCACACATCGGCTGCCTTACAAATTCCGATGAACTGGGAAGAGAGCTCGAGCTTCAGGGTTCGATCTTCCATTCCACAAGCGATACGGAAGTTATCTCCTATCTCATCACAAAAGAACGTCTTACAGCGGCAACGATCGAAGACGCAGTCAGCAAGGCTTCCAAGAGACTAGAAGGTGCTTACTCCATCGCGATCATGAGCCCTGCAAAGCTCATCGCAATGCGCGACCCGCACGGCTTCCATCCGCTCTGCTACGGCAGAACAGACGACGGTACCTATGTCGTATCTTCCGAAACATGTGCGCTCGATGCAGTTGATGCAAAGCTCATCAGAGAGATCGAACCCGGCGAGATCGTTGTATTCACAAAGGACGGCGTAAAGTCCATCCGCGATAACTGCGATCCCTCCAAGCATTCTTTCTGCGTATTTGAATACATCTACTTCGCTCGTCCCGACTCCATCATCGACGGAACGACGGTCCATACAGCAAGACTCCGCGCAGGCGCATATCTTGCGATGGAACATCCCGTTCAGGCGGATGTCGTTATCGGCGTACCGGACTCCGGTCTGGATGCGGCTGTCGGCTATGCAAGACAGTCCGGCATTCCTTATGAGATCGGCTTCCTCAAGAACAAATACATCGGCAGAACGTTTATCGCTCCCGGTCAGAAGACCCGCGAAAACCTCGTCCGTATCAAACTGAATCCTATCCCCGAAGTAGTCAAGGATAAGAGAGTCGTCCTGATCGATGACTCCATCGTCCGCGGAACGACCTGTGCGCGTATCATCAAGCTGCTGCGCGACGCAGGCGCAAAGGAAGTGCATATGCGCGTTACAG
>JAZRGP010000467.1:0-3586 GCA_045644225.1 Christensenellaceae bacterium
AAGATGCGGCATATTCCAGCTTATCGCAGAAAGTCTTGCCCTTCAGTTCAATCATCTGCGGATGTTCGGAGAACATCATGAAATGATCACGGAACGCGCCCTTGCTGTGTTCCGCAAAGTACACTCCCAAAGAGAGTGCAACTGCTGCAGGCATGGGATCGTGCATCCAATACATGGAGCCCGATGTATCGACGACTGCAAGCACATTCTTGCTGCCTGCATACTCCGCAAAACTCGCCCATGTTGCATTCAGCGTGCGCTGCTCTTCCGCAGGGATCGGTTGCAGAAAGCATCGGTGCAGATTTGTCCAGTTGCGATCGCTGAGATACGGCTCGATCAGCTCATAGGGCATAACACTGTTCGTATGCAGCGTCGCCTCGCCTTTCTCAACGCGGTCGAGAAACTCCGCATAGCGCTCGCCATCATTTCTGCGGAATGCCGCACGGTAACGGAACGCAGCCTTGGAAGGGAGTTTCTCATAATCAAAAGTATAGTCCTTCTCCCTCAGATTATTCTCGACGATGCGGATGCGCGCCCGTAATGCCGTCAGTGCCTTGCGGTATTCTGCGTCCTTCATGCCGAGCGCACGTGCGATGCGCTTTGCCTTGCATACCGTTTCGGCATTGCTCGCGTTTACGGAAGGCAGCCATTTGCCGAGGAGCGACACCGCCGCTCCGTCTGTCTCCAGCGCTTTCCTGTCGAGTTCAAACTGTCTGCGGATCAGCTCGACCGCATCCTTTTCGCAGGGTGTGCCGAGCAGCTCCAGCAGATCGTCATATCTGCCGTATTCCGCGATCAGCTCCATATTCCTGCGCACGGATTCTGCATGATGCTCCGCGAGCTTTGCGAGCAGAACTCGGAATACTCTCCTCTCGCCCAGGCCTCCGCGGACATCCCTCGCAAAAAACAGGATCTTCATTGCTGTATCGGGATCCTCCCGATAAGCACGGATAAACCTCTTATAAAGCTCGGTTTCTTCCGATTTGCGCATCCCGCCGATTGTGGAAAAAAGATCCAGGCATTCCGAATTTGTCGATGCATAAGTCATCGCACCGTTTTCTGTATAAGTCATGTTTGCTTCATTCTTTAAATATTGTAACATCGGTTTCATACCTCCTGATAATACTCGTAACAAGGCGCTCCGACCTACCAAGAGCACAGCTCATTGGGTGGGATTCGAACCCACGATCTTTCAAGCATCTACCGTCGTTTTGATTGTTTGCGAAGATTCGCTGCTGTACGCGCCTTTTAAATCATTCCTCCGCAGCCGTCGGAATCGAACCGCCTCTTCCTTGCCCGAAACAGGGCGCTGCCGTCAGCTATTCATGCTGCAGAGGAAATTTTTTCCAAGACACTTTTCATAGCGCGTTATCAAAAACGCCCTGAGGGTTATAAGCCCCCTGCCATCACTCCGCTTCTGCGGAGCTCCCTTTCGGGAGGATATCGGCTAACTGAAATTTGCTGAAAGTGTCTTTCTTTTTTTACAAAGCACCGTCTTTGATCCAGATAGTTAAAGTGACTATTATCGAAAGAGTTTGCTGCAGGTGCTTTTCAAAGATGTCCAATGCTCTGCCCGATTTCCGTTTCTGCCCGCTCATGAGCAGTGATTCGAAGCCCCAAACGCGCAAATGCCGTTTTCGGGGGAATCCGGATAGGCTTCGCTTCGGACATTTTTGTCGGTTATAGGATTATAGTTTTTTTACAAGGCGCCTTTTTCGACAAAGGCTCAGTAAGTCTTGCGAACTCCCTTGCCTGTTCTTGCCACTGCTGCAGGCGCCTTTCTTTTTCCAAAGCATCATTTTTCTCAGGGGTTGCCTGTCTCTCATCATTTGCTGCTGATGCTTTTTCTTTTCAAGGCTCCGCGTCGGATTCCCTTTCCGACATTGGGGAATGGTGAGAGCATATTGCTGTCGGTGCCTTTAGATATTCAAAGCATCTTCGCAAATGGATGTTCCCCATGCCTCCTTCAAAACATTGCTAATGCTTTTTCTCTTTTTAACAAGATGCTGTTTGCACGCAGTTGTTCGCCGCGTCTGCCCGAGACGGTGCCTCGGTATCGTTCTGCTGGCAGCATCTTTTGGTTCAAGACACATTTATGCCCGCAGGAATCGAACCTGCATCCTCACTTCCGATCATCAGTGATAGCCCGAAAAACTTGTACAGGTTATTTTCCGATCGTTGCAAGTCTTGTAACCAGAATCGCATATCAGTTTGCTGTCTGTGTCTTTCTTTCAAAGCACCGTTTTTTACGAGCGCCTCAGAGATTATCAGTCTCTTGCTACATATTGCTGTTGGTGCTTTTTTTCCACAAGGCATATCCAACCTCCCCTGACGGGGCATTCCGTTTTGCGGTCCGTGCCTTTCTTGATTACAGATTACACTAAAAAACTGGAATAATCTTGGAAAAAAAGTTGCGAACATAGGGAATTAATACAAAATCCAATAAAAAAGCCCTGAAATCAAAAGATTTCAGACCTTTTTAACAGAAATAAGCGAGATCGAACCGCTGACCTCTTGAATGCCATCGGCTCCTGAGGTTCTGGACTCAGTGGAAATGGTGTAAAAAGTTAGACAAAACCGCATAAAATGGACATTTCACAGTCTATATCGTTCCAACTGGTACATGGCTTTTCGCACTGTTTCTGGTACTAACTCTGGTACTAAAAGTTCCGCGAAATCAAAGTGTTTCGCGGGCGGTTCATTTTAGTCACCAGTGTACCAAGGAACAAGACTAAGTAACAGTTGGAAAGGAAAATCAAAATGGAATACTTAACTGCAAGTGAAATCGCAGCAAAATGGAATGTCTCTGAACAACTTGTCAGACGGCATTGCCGCAATAATCGCATCCCGGATGCTTATCAGGAATTCGGCATCTGGTACATACACGAGAACGCCGCCAAGCCCACCAGAAAGAAAAAGGAAGCTTCCCAACTCCCCAAACTTCTCAAAACCCTTATCAAACAGCGCGACGGCAGGTTGTATCGCGGCCTTTACGAATATCTGCAAATCAACATGGTCTACAGCAACGGACGCATGGCCAGTAACCGACTCACCCGTGATCAGATCGAGGTGCTGTACAAAACTGACCGCATTTTCACCAACAAGGAGTCCATCAAGGTCAACGACATTATCGAGGCCCGCAATCACTTCCTCTGCGTGGATATGATTCTCTCCAACGCCATGAAACCGCTGACACAGACGTTCATTCATCATCTGCAGTCCACCCTGCTCAGCGAGAGCTGCCGCCATAAGCGTCACGCTCCCATTACCTCCGGATATCGTAAGACTGCCACCACACCCAAGTTTGGCAAGACTACGCCGCCTGCCGAGATCCCCGCAGCCATCAATCAGCTGTTCAAGGAGTACGAGGCACAGAAAGATATCGGCTTCCATGAGATTCTTGATCTCCATGTCCGCTTCGAGTGCATCCGCCCCTTTGAGGATTGCAACGGTCGCATCGGACGCCTGCTGATGCTCAAGGAATGCCTGCGGCACGAAGTCACACCTTTCGTTATCGACGATAAGCGCCGCACCGGCTATCTGGATGGCATCCGCCAATGGGACGAGGATCGCAGTATTCTAATGG
>JAZRGP010000468.1:0-3032 GCA_045644225.1 Christensenellaceae bacterium
TATCTTGTTGCGGATGTGCTCGGGCATAAAGACGTCAATACTACAAGAAAACATTACGCAGCGATGTCTGAGGAAACCAGACGAATGGCGGCGAAGGTCGTTAAGCTGCGGGAAGAGGAATGATATAATGAATATAAAGCGATCAATTTTACTTTTTATAATTTTTCTTATTTTGTTTATTACGTGCGGCTGCAATAATGTTGAATCAACTGTGGAATGTTATGAACCTGCAGATATGTTCAAGAGATTTGATTCAATTGAAGAATTCGAGAATTATCTTACCACTGTAAAGCCCGGTGATGATAAAGGTGATCTTGCTAGTCTAGAAAAGTATTATTTCCCAATGATGATTCCCGATGGATATAAACTTTATAAGATACTTTCTGGTGGTACGGATATAGGATTTCATTATCTCCCCGAAAAGTATCTGACCGATGAAACTTCGATCCGAATCGGTGAGTCGGAAGGAAAGGATATTATATTTGTATCACCTCGTTATGAAAATACTATTGAGGATATCTATGAGCAGTTTGATGCAGATAACAGTGAGCGAAATAATGATTATTATGTGTATACGATTGCGAACTCAGCACATATTTTCTGGGAACAGGATGATGTAGTTTTAGATCTGAGCATTCCGATCGAGATTCTTGAAACGACTAAGGATATTTCTAAATTCTGCGAAGCTGAATTAGTTACTGTAAAATAAAAAGAAACCTCTCGTTTAGGGAGGTTTCTTTTGTTTAGTCCATATCAAGATCCATCTCGGAAAGTGCGCAGAGGATCGCTAATTTTGTGTTTTCGTATGTCAGCCCGCCCTGCATATATGTGATATACGGAGGTTTTACGGGACCGTCTGCGGAAAGCTCGATAGAGCCGCCCTGAACGAACGTGCCAGCTGCCATGATGACAGGATCTTCGTAACCCGGCATATCCCACGGATAAGGAACGACATTTGCATCTACGGGAGAAGACTTCTGCACTGCACGAACGAGATTGATCAGCCCTGTTTCGCTTTCCATGCAGATCGCCTGCGTGATATCGGGATGCGGTTCATTATAGCGCGGAAGCACTTTATAACCGAGCTTTTCATAGGTATATGCGGTCAGCGCAGCGCCCTTGAGTGCGTTTCTCACGACAGAGGGAGCGAAGTAAATACCCTGATAATAAGGCAGATAACCGTAAGCATAGGATCCGACTTCCGTTCCGATACCGGGGCATGTCAGTCTGCCTGCAGCCATATCCACGCATTCCTTTGTACCAGCGAGGTATGCACCCGTGGGAGCAAGACCGCCGCCGGGGTTCTTGATGAGAGAGCCGATCATAAGATCAGCGCCGACATCTGTAGGCTCGAGATCTTCGGTAAATTCACCGTAACAGTTATCAACGACGACCTTCATCTTCGGGAATTTCGCCTTAACTGCCTTGATCGCTTCGGCGATCTGTGCGATGGTGAGAGATTTGCGCATCTCGTAACCGCGGGAACGCTGAATATAGACCATCTTGATGCTCTTATTGAGATAGAGATTATCGAGAACAGCCTGAATATTGATCTTGGAATCCGGCAGGAGATCGACCTGCTGGTATTTTATTGCAAAATCTGCGAGAGAGCCGCTTGCCTTGTTGTTGCCGATGCCGATGACCTGAGCGAGTGTATCATAAGGCTTGCCCGTGATGGAAAGCATGGTATCGAGCGGACGAAGCAGACCGAAGAGCGCGATCGTGATCGCATGCGTACCCGAAGCGATCTGCGGGCTGACGAAAGCAGCCTCTGCGCCGAAGATCTGTGCAAAGAGCTCACCGAGTTTTTCTCTGCCTTCGTCGGAATAGCCGTAACCCGTTGTTCCGACGAAATGTCTGTTCTGTACATTTGCTTCTTTGAATGCGTGCAGAACCTTATATGTGTTGAAAGAAGCTGTTTCATCGAAGCCTGCGAAGACTTCCTTTAAGTCTTCTTCGGCTTTTTTTACAAAATTCAGCGCATCGACTGTGATTTTGTATTTTTGTGCAAGAAATGCGTTAGTATCCATATATTAAAATTTGCTCCAATAATGATTCATGATATGATCGACGATCGATGCCTTGTCGGAAAAATCGTCGGTATTGATCCAATTGATCCGCTGATCTCTGCGGAACCATGTCAGCTGACGCTTTGCAAAGCGGCGTGTGTTGCGCTTGATGGTCTCGTATGCGGTCTCCGGATCACATTCTCCGTTGAAATACGGGATAAATTCTTTATAACCGATCGCGGAAAACGCGGTGATCTCTCCGCCGTATTTTCTGTAGACGGAGTCGACTTCTTCCGTGAGCCCCATGTCGCGCATGATATCGACTCTTTTGTTGATGTCGTTATAGAGTTCTGCACGGTCGCGAGTCAGTGCGAACATGAGGAAATCATAGTTTTCATTTTCCTTCTGGAAATCGTAGCTTCCTGCATCGCCCTGCGCGAGGATCTCAAGCCTGCGGATCACGCGAAGCTTATCGTTCTCGTGGATGCGCTTTTCGCTTTCGGGATCTTTTTCAAGAAGCTCCATATATAATGCATGCGGATCGGCATCATATCTGTCGGAAAGCTCTTTTCGCAGCTCTGTATCTTCGCAGGTCTCGGTGAAATCGAGATCGTATGTGATGGAATTGATGTAGAGACCTGTTCCGCCTGCGACGATGGGCGTCTTTCCGCGGGAAAGAATATCGTCGATCGCGGCAAAAGCACGTTTCTGATAGACCGCAGCGGAAAATTTTTCATCGGGTTCGACGATCTCGAGAAGATGATGCGGTATCCCCTGCTTCTCTTCTTCTGTCGGAAGAGCCGTACCGATGGACATTCCGCGGTAGATCTGCATGCTGTCTGCAGAGACCACTTCCCCATCGATGCGCTTTGCGAGAGCGACCGCAAGCGAGGTTTTTCCCGAAGCAGTGGGTCCTGCGATGATGATCACTTTGTTTCTCATACGCGCCTCCTGAAGCTCTTTTCGAGCTGCTGCTTTGTGATAGCGATGGCGATCGGTCTGCCGTGCGGACAGTTCGGGATC
>JAZRGP010000469.1:0-4971 GCA_045644225.1 Christensenellaceae bacterium
CCTTTTTGTAAAAAGGTTTAAGAATCCAAAAACTTTTACTCGCAAATGCTGCGCATTTGCTTGAAATATTTTTTTGTAGGGGCGAGCTGGGTTCGCCCGATTTGGTTTTGATGTTTATTACGGGCGAACACAGTTCGCCCCTACAGTAGTTAGATACTGTAATTTGTGTTTTATCGCTGCGATCGAGTCGATCCGAAAAACCCGAAGGGCGGTACTTATCGCCGACCTATTTATCAAGGTTGGCAAGAAGTGCTCAGATTTCGTTATTTTGCGAGCGAGGTGCGGAGGCGTATAAGGCATACGCCGCACAAACCGAGTCGAAGCAAAAGAGCGAAAGATGAGTGCTTATCGCCGACCTTGGCGGTTATCTCTTTTTGCGAATCACTACGCGGCGGTACGGTTCTTCACCCTCAGATACCGTTTCAACGCGATCGTTGTTCTGCAGTGTTGCGTGCAGGATGCGTCTTTCATAGGGGTTCATGGGTTCGAGAACAACGCGCTTGCCTGTCTTTGCAACCTTTGTTGCGATGCGGTTTGCGAGCTTAACGAGAGTTTCTTCTCTCTTAGCACGGTAGTTTTCTGTATCGAGAACAACGCGCTTGTATTCGTCGAGTTCCTTGTTTACAACGAGGCTTGTGAGATACTGGAGAGCATCGAGTGTTTCACCGCGGCGACCGATGAGAACGCCTGTGGAATCGCCGACGAGGTTGATGCTGATCGCATTTTCGTCTTCGGAAACTTCAGCCTTTGCGGAGACGTCCATGAGCTTGAGGAGCTCATCGAGGAATTCTTCAGCCTTGTTTGTCGTTGTTACCTTCTTGCTGAGGCGAACGATCGCGGGCTTGCCGAAGCCGAGGAAACCCTTTGTGCCTTCCTGTACGATCTCGATATCGACCTGGTCAAGACCGAGGCCAAGTTCTGTAAGACCGTTCATGATCGCGTCATCAACTGCCTTACCCTTAAATTCAAATTTTGTCTGTTCGTTCATATTATATGTCTATCCTCTCTGAATCGAGAAAACGCAGATCCGCGTTTATCGAATATTGTCAATCGTTACGGGTTCGTTCTTCTTCTTAGCCTTCTGGATCGCTGTGTAAACGAGATGTACAACGATACCTACAACGTTGGACATTGTCCAGTAAAGCGCGAAGCATGCGTTTGTCGTAAGACAGATGTATGCAGAGAAGAAGGGGAAGAAGTACATCATCATCTTGCCGCCGGGCTGGTTGTTCATCGTGGGGTTTGTCTTGGATGTGATGAACTGCTGCAGGAAGAGCGTGCCGCCTGCGATGATCGGCAGACCAAACCAACCGTTGTTGAAGCCTGTGAGGCCGTTTGCAGCGATGATGTCTGTTGTAAGTGTGTTGTAGACAGCTTCGTTTACTGTCATTGCGCCGTTAGAGAATGTCAGCAGGTTTGCGTCACGCATCAGATTGAACATCTGCGGGTTGATGCTTGCAGAGTTTGTCTGGATGAATGTCATGAAGTTCTGTGCTGTCGGGAAGATCGGCTGATGACCTGCGTCGGGCTGGAAGATGTTGTTGATCCAGAGCCACTTGGGCAGTTCAACGCTCTCTGCGCCGTTCTTGACGCCTTCGAGAAGCAGGGAGATCGTCTGCTCGGTAACGATCGTGCGGAGCGCACCGTAGAATGCGAACAGGAAAACCATCGTCAGAAGCATGGGCAGGCAGCCTGCGGAGGGCTTGATCCTGTTCTTCTGATAGAATTCGTTTACCTTTTTGTTCGCGAGTTCCTGATTGTTTGCATAACGTCTCTTGATATCTTCGACCTGAGAAGATACCGCAGCCATCTTAGCGGAAGATTCGCGCTGCTTGAGATCCAGCGGCAGCAGAACGACCTTGATCAGGATCGTTACGAGAATGATCGCCCAGGCATAGTCATTCAGAAAGCTGAAGAACCATCTCAGAACGTAGAGAAGGCCTTCGCCGATAAAGTTGTTATATAAAAATTCCAAAACTAATTTCCTCCAATTGTAACTGACCCGTTTCAGACACGAGTAGGCTGTCCTTACGGCACGGGATCATAGCCGCCCTTGTGGAAGGGATTGCACCTTAAAATACGCAAAAAAGCCATCCATCCGCCCTTCAGTGCGCCGTACTTCATAATTGCCTCAACGGCATATTGTGAACAAGTCGGCGTGTATCTGCAGCTTCTCGGAAGATATGGCGAGATCGCTCCCTGATAAAACTTAATGAGAGCCAGCATTATTCTTTTCATTTTTGATCTCCGGCTTTTTTTCGATCAACTGAGCTTTGGTAAGGAGATAGCGCATGTCTTTGACGATCTCCTTAAACTCGGCCTCTGCAACAGGAGCCCGAGCGATAAAGATGATATGCGCATTTGCATGAAGCTCATCGAGGTATCCCCGATATGCCTCACGGAAACGCCTGCGCAGGCGATTGCGCATAACGCTGTTGCCTACTTTTTTACTTACGGTAAAACCCACGCGCACGCCGCCGTATTTACGCGGCAGATACACGAGGACCAGTCTTTTTGTCGCAAAAGATTTCCCTTTTCCGTATACTAAGGAAAATTCTTTATTTTTTTTCAGCGTTTCATACTGCATATCTTAATCGTTCGCTCCGTCGGCCCGTTGCATTGACCTCAAAGGTTTTTTCAGAAAACGTCTGATCAGACAGTCAGTCTCTTTCTGCCCTTAGCGCGTCTTCTCTTAAGAACGTTGCGGCCGTTCTTCTTCTTCATTCTTTCACGGAAACCGTGAACCTTGTTTCTCTGTCTCTTCTTCGGCTGGTAAGTCATTTTCATAATTCAGTCACCTCATCTATTAAATCTTTAGCCCTTTTACGAGCGCATTTTAGCGATAAAAAGACATATATATTATATAGATGAAGCACCGCAATGTCAATCAAAAAAGCGTTTTTATTTTGCAGGAAATTCGTTTTATTTTGCGAAAATAACTGACTGTACATCTAGTTGAGGTATGCTTTTTTTTAGGACTATATATAGTAGTAGATACATCGACGCGCGCGCCCGCCCTGCGCATCCGCGCAGGGGCTCCGCCGCAAGGCGGCGGCGCTGCCGCAGGCAGCGCACGGGCGCGCAATGTTCGGCCATATCCGAACTTATCTCCCGAGCGAAAAAATCCAGTTTCGCGTTTTCCACAATATTTCCTCAGTATCCTCATAAAATATTCATAAATTGTTAAAAAATTAGTTGCTTTTTGAAAACCCCGTGCTATAATGATTGTGTACAAATTTATAACAAGAGGCTACCCGATGAACCTTTTTGAATCCTTTAGGAAACTGAAAGCGGAGGGATCTCTGGAAAATTTCGTCACTGATGAATGCCGACGGTGTAAGGCGTTATCGCTGAATCTCTCAGGCAAAGCAGACAGAGCAGCTCACTTTTACATATGCTATAGCTATGTAGGTGCGCCTTGCGATGTTTTCCGGAGTTTTTAGAAAGAGCGGTTCTTTTTAAAAGCTTCTTTATTTTTAGGAGGAAAATATTATCATGGATGCATTACTTAACATCGTAGTAACGATCAACAAGTATCTCTCCGACTACATTCTCATCGTTCTTCTGATCGGCGTAGGTCTGTTCTTCTCGATCAAGACAAAGTTCGTTCAGGTTCGCTGCTTCGGCGAAGGTATGAGAAAGGTTTTCGGCAACCTCTCCCTCAAGGGCGGTAAGCAGGACAGCGGCATGAGCTCCTTCCAGGCTCTCGCTACAGCAATCGCTGCTCAGGTCGGTACAGGCAACATCGTCGGTGCTTGCGGCGCGATCCTCGTTGGCGGCCCCGGCGCGATCTTCTGGATGTGGATCATCGCATTCTTCGGCATGGCTACGATCTATGCAGAAGCTACTCTCGCTCAGAAGACAAAAGTCGTTGAAGAAGACGGCACAGTCAAGGGCGGTCCCGTATACTACATCCGCACAGCTTTCAAGGGCAAGTTCGGTAAGTTCCTCGCAGGCTTCTTTGCGATCGCTACCATCCTCGCTCTCGGCTTCATGGGCGCTATGGTTCAGTCCAACTCCATCGGCTCTTCCTTCCAGACAGCTTTCGGTATCCCGTCCTGGATCGTCGGCCTCGTTCTCGTTGCGATCTGCGCGATCATCTTCCTCGGCGGTATCAGCCGTCTCGCTTCCGTAACGGAAAAGCTCGTTCCCATCATGGCTGTTCTTTACCTCCTCGGCGGTATCATCGTTATCATCGCTCGTATCGGTCAGGTTCCCGAAGCGATCGGCATGATCTTCAAGTATGCGTTCAACCCCAATGCCCTCATCGGTGGTGGTATCGGTTATGCTCTTAAGACAGCGATCAGCCAGGGTGCTAAGCGCGGCCTCTTCTCCAACGAAGCAGGTATGGGTTCTACTCCCCACGCACACGCTCTTGCTAACGTAAAGAGACCTCACGATCAGGGTGTCGTAGCTATGATCGGTGTATTTGTCGATACATTCGTTGTTCTTACTCTCACAGCTCTCGTTGTTATCACAACTCTCTATGCTGGCAATGGCCCGCTCGCTGCAGGTGCTGCAGAAGGCATCAGCAAGGCTAACATGGCTCAGCTCGCATTCGGTAACGTATTCGGCGATGGTCTCGGCAGTGCTATCGTTGCGATCTGCCTGTTCTTCTTCGCATTCTCCACGATCCTCAGCTGGAACCTCTTCGGTAAGATCAACATGGAATACCTCTTCGGTAAGAAGTCTCTCGTGATCTATGCGATCATCGGTCTCGTATTCGTATTCCTCGGCTCCATCCTCTCCAACGATCTCGTTTGGGAACTCACAGACATGTTCAACCAGCTCATGGTTCTCCCCAACGCAATCGCAATGATCGCTCTCGCAGGCATGGTAACCGTAGTTGCAAGAGAAAAGAAAAACAAGAAGTAACTAATCCTTCTTCATTGATTACCCAAAAGGCACGCCCACTCTCGGGCGTGTTTTTTTTGCTCCGCAGGCTTAAACCTTTTTGTAAAAAGGTTTAAG
>JAZRGP010000470.1:0-1436 GCA_045644225.1 Christensenellaceae bacterium
CTTTGTGCCCTTGGATTTATCTGTCATGCAGAACATAACGTAAACGTCAGCAACGCCACCGTTTGTGATGAAGATCTTGGAGCCGTTGATAACATAGTGATCGCCTTCGAGCTTAGCAACTGTCTGCTGACCGGAAGCGTCTGTACCGGCATTGGGTTCTGTGAGTGCGAAACCGCCGAGAAGTTCGCCCTTTGCGAGCGGAACAAGGTACTTCTGCTTCTGTTCTTCTGTACCGTAAGCCATGATCGGGCCGCAGCAGAGAGATACGTGTGTGGAGAGAATGTCAGCTGTGGAAGCGCAAACCTTTGCGAGTTCTTCAACTGCGATGATATAGCTCATGTAATCGCCGCCAGCACCGCCGTATTCCTTGGGGATGGGTGTGCCCATGATGCCGTATCTTGCCATCTTCTCAACTGTTTCATAAGGATGGCGTTCTTCGATATCCAAAGTAGCAGCCAGAGGTTCTACTTCATTTGCTGCGAACTTCTGCATGAGTGTTCGCATCATTTCCTGTTGTTTCGTCAGAGTGAAATCCATTCCGAAACCTCCTCATTAAGATATTGATTTTGTATTTTAGTCATTTTCCCTGTTTTTGCGGAAACGGGCTTATGAAAACAAGCCATACGTCCGCATAATAAGCTACAGTATCATTGTAACAAACATAATACAAAAAATAAAGAGCAAACAATAAATGTTTGATAACTTTTTCACTAAAAAATCGATAAATAAAAGCTATATTTCATCCCGATAAATATTCCTTCGACGATTTTCATGCATTTCCCGTTTTTCCGCAAAACAAAAGCACAGAAACCGCGGTCTCTGCGCTTAAAATCCATTGATTCAGTTGTTGTTCAGCACCTCTGCCAGCTTCGCATATGTCTCGGGAGAGAGTTCCTCCGCGCGCTGCATGGGGCCGATGCCCGCGAGCTCAAGCAGCTCTGCGGCACGCGTCGCATTGACGCCGAGACCGTTTTTCAGATTGTTCTGAACGGTCTTTCTGCGCATCGCGAAAAGCAGACGCACTGCCTTTGTATAGGCATCTCTGTCGACGGAAAACTGTGCTTGCGGATGGATCTGCACGATCGCAGATTCCACATCGGGACGCGGATAGAAGCAGCCCGCGGATACGGGGAACAGGAATTCCATATCACCGTAATATGCGACCGAAGCCGTCAGCGCACCGTAGTCGCTGTCGCCCGGAGCAGAGGCAAGGCGGTCTGCGACCTCCTTCTGCACCATAGCCGTGAAGCGCTTGACGGGAGCGCCCGAATCCAGCACCTGCAGGATGCATTTTGCCGTGATATAATACGGCAGATTGCCTGCGACGCAGAAAGGTTCTCCGCCGAAATATTCCACGCCGACAGCCTTGATATCCGTCTTGAGCACATCGCCATGGATCACCGTTACGTTATCGAGGTCCGCAAGCGTTTCCTGCT
>JAZRGP010000471.1:0-5187 GCA_045644225.1 Christensenellaceae bacterium
ATGCGCGTATCCTTCAGCGACGATCTGCTCGGCAGGATCTTCAACGGTTCGGGCGAGCCGAGAGACAGAGGTCCCGCGCTGACGGATAACATGAAGCCCATCGGCGGACCCTCCGTCAACCCGACGAAGCGTATCCTCGCCAACAGAATGATGAGAACCAATATCCCCATGATCGATATGTTCAATACACTGGTCGTTTCGCAGAAACTTCCGATCTTCTCGATCTCGGGCGAACCCTATAACCAGCTGCTTGCACGCATCGCCATGCAGGCAGAGGCTGATGTGATCGTGCTTGGCGGCATGGGTCTGAAATACGACGACTTCCTGTATTTTAAGGACGAGCTCTCTAAGGGCGGCGCACTCAGCAAGACAGTAATGTTTATCCATACCGCATCCGACCCGACGGTCGAATGCATGATGATCCCCGATATGGCGCTGGCAGTCGCGGAGCAGTTCGCACTGCAGGATAAGGATGTACTCGTCCTGCTGACGGACATGACGAACTTTGCCGATGCTATGAAGGAGATCGCCATCACGCAAGAACAGGTTCCCTCTAACCGAGGCTATCCCGGCGACCTCTATTCTCAGCTCGCGTCCCGCTACGAAAAGGCAGTTGACTTTGCGAACTCGGGCTCGATCACGGTCCTCGCGGTCACGACAATGCCGGGCGACGACGTAACGCATCCCGTTCCCGATAACACGGGCTATATCACAGAGGGTCAGTATTACTTAAAGGGCGGCCGCATCGAACCCTTCGGTTCGCTTTCAAGACTGAAGCAGAACGTCAACGGCAAGACTCGCAAAGACCATCGCGCACTGATGGATGCGATGATCCGCCTGTATGCCTCCTATAAAGAGACGCTGGAGAAGAAGAACATGGGCTTTTCCATGAACCGCTGGGACGAAAAGCTGCTGAAATACGGCGAGCTCTTCGAAAACAAGCTGATGGATCTGTCGGTCAACCTCTCTCTGGAGGAAGCGCTCGATCTTGGCTGGGAGATCCTGGCAGACTGCTTCCGCAAGGATGAAACGGGTATCAAGTCTGAGCTTACCGATGAATTCTGGCCTGTTCAGTAAGGAGGCGTGAATCTTTGGCAAAAATCAAACTGACAAAAAATGAGTTAAAGGTACAGAAAGACGCGCTCAAGATGTACCGCAGATATTTGCCTACCCTGACGCTGAAGAAACAGCAGCTTCAGGCGGAGATCCGCGCGATCGAAGCCAAGGCCGCAGCCGTAAGAAAAGAAAAGGACACGCTCGAGCGTAATTTCCGATCCTGGATCGCTGTTTTCAGCGAGAGGGATGCCTTCCCCGAAGGTGTTATCACCGTGCGGAACATCCGCAAAGGCTTCGGGAATATCGCAGGCGTTGCGATTCCCGTCTATGAGGGAGCGGATTTCACCAGAGGAGATTACGATCTGTATGAAACGCCGCTCTGGGTAGACATCGCCGCGGACAACATGGAGAAGGCAATTGCGCTGGATCTGGAGGCGGAGGTGCTGGATGAGCAGGTCCGACTGCTGGAGAAGGAGCTCCTCGCGACATCCCAGCGTGTCAACCTTTTCGAAAAGGTCAAGATCCCGGAAACGCAGGAAAATATCAGAAAAATATCCATATATCTGGCTGACCAGCAGGTCAATGCCGTGGTGCGCTCCAAGATATCCAAGCGCAAGATCGCCCTTCGCAACGCTGAGGCAGACGAAAGGCAGGTATATTCATTATGATTGTACCGATGAAAAAAGTATCTCTCATCGTGCTGGGAGATAAAAAAACAGAAGCACTGAAGAAACTGAGAAAGCTGGGGATCCTGCAGATCGAGATCGCGGAGGGCTCGGGAGAGCGCATCGGCGAGCTGAAGGAGCAGATCACCCTGCTGGAAAATGCGATCTTCCTCTTAGGAAAAACGAAAAAATGCGCGCAGGCGAAGGATATCCCCGCCGCGGAGGCGATCGGCATCGCGCGGAAACTCGCCGACCTCGAGGCAGAGAAGAAGACCTGCCGCGAACGCATGATCGCACGCAATACAGAGCTCGACAGATTGAAGGGCTGGGGCGAGATCGACCCGCAGAGCATCGGCGAGCTTAAGGAAAAGGGCATCCGACTGGCGCTCTATGATCTTCCGAAGGCGGAATATGCGGCGCTCGGCGAGAGCATCAGAACCGTAAGGCTGAGCGCAGATAAAAATTCCGTGAAATGCCTGCTGATCCGTTCGGGCGCGGATGGCGAAGACGAAGCACTCGATAAACTGCAGAATTATCAGCTGGAGCTGCCCGAATGCTCCACATTCGAGATGCGGCAGGAGGCAGATGCCCTCATAAAGCGCATCGCGGAGATCGATGAGACCGTTCTTGCGCACCGGAAGTATGCCGAAAGCTTCAAGGAAGCGATCGTCTCCTGCGAAAAGGAGATCGAGTTTGAGGTATACGACACGGGCATGGCGAAGGAAAAGCTTTCGGAAGAATCCGAAAGAAGCGTCTCCGTTGCGTATTTCAAGGGATTCATCGAAGCAGAGAACATTGACAGGCTGAAGCAGGAGGCAAAGGACAATTCCTGGGGTCTGCTCGTTGAGGATCCGACGGAAGAAGACAACGCGCCGACCAAGCTCCGAAACAACAAGTTTGTCAGCCTGATCTATCCGCTGACGGACTTCCTGGGTACGGTCCCCGGATACTTCGAATATGACATCTCGGGATGGTTCCTGATGTTCATACTCATCTTCTTCGGCATCATCTTCGGCGACGGCGGCTACGGACTGCTGATCATGGCGATCGTAGGCATGATGATGCTCCGAAACCGCATTCAGAAGAAGCCTGTAACACCGACTTATCTGCTGATCGGGCTTTTCGGACTGTCGACGGTGCTCTGGGGAACGCTGACCTGCACATGGTTCGGTCTCTCTCCCGAACAGCTGCCGCAGTGGCTGCAGGCGCTCTCCATCCCCGTGATCTCGAATGTCTATGCGGATAAGCTCTGGTATCTCTTCCCCGGAGGAGCAGGTCTCACGACAGACCAGAACCTGCAGATATTCTGCTTTACGCTGGCGCTCATTCAGCTGACGGTGTCGCATGTGAAAGGGACGATCCGAAACAAAGGCTCGGTAAAGATGCTCGGCGATATCGGTGCGATCCTGCAGCTGCTGGGTATCTATTACCTCCTGCTGAGCCTCGTCGTCAATCCCGAGGTATTCAGCTTCACGCTGATGATCGGCAGCATCCCGATCGGAAAAGCGGTCATCACGCTGATCGCGGTCGGCTTCGGCATGAGCTTCATCTTCTCGAACTTCGAGGGCAACATCGTGAAGTCCATCCTCGTAAGCATGAAGAACATCGTATCCGTGCTGCTTGGCGTGGTCAACGTGTTCTCGGATATCGTATCGTATATCCGCCTCTGGGCGGTCGGTCTCGCAGGTGCGGCGATCTCCGCAACCGTAAACGAGCTGGCAGGGCCGCTCTTCGGAAATTTCCTCTTCATGGTCCTTGCGATCATTCTGCTGGTGTTTGGTCACGGTCTGAACATGATCCTCAATATTCTGTCGGTCATCGTTCACGGTATCCGACTGAATACACTGGAATTCTCGTCGCATCTGGATATGTCGTGGAGCGGACATAAATTTGAACCGTTTAAAGAATAATTTGATTGATAAAGGAGAATCATTATGAATTTAGGATTTTTGGGAATCGCGCTGACTATGGGCATCGCCGCGATCGGCTCTGCCATTGGTATAGGTATTGCAGGACAGGCATCCATCGGTGCATGGAAAAAGTGCTACATGAGCAACAAGGCTGCTCCGTTTATTCTTACGGTATTCGCAGGTGCGCCGCTGACGCAGACGATCTACGGTTTTCTGCTGATGCAGCAGATGCAGTCCTCCTCCGCAGACCCTGCTTTTCTGCTTGGTCTTGGTCTCGCATCCGGCATCGCGATGGCAGCTTCCGCTATTTTCCAGGGTAAGGCAGGCGCGGCAGGCGCAGATGCTCTGGCAGAAACGGGCAAGGGCTTCTCTCAGTACATCACAGTCGTCGGTCTTTGCGAAACGGTCGCACTCTTCGCACTCGTATTCAGCATGGTCGCACTCGGATAAATGAAAAATGCATATAAAAAGAGCAGGGCGAAAAGCTCTGCTTTTTTTTGTGTCTTTTGTCTCCGACGGCTCAGGAAACTTTTTTGTAAAAAAGTTTCCTGAGAACCTTCAAAAAACTTTTACAGGACAACCGCACAGCGGTTGTCCGAAATGATAGGGAAAAAATAAACGGGCGAACACAGTTCGCCCCTACAAATTGATTATTTTAAGGCTTTCGGTTCCTTGGAAAGACCGAGAATATAGTCAGTGGAAACATTGTAATATTCCGCCAAAAGGATCAGCTTCTGTCCGCTGATATCGGACTTGCCTGTTTCGATCTTACTGTAATGCTGCTGCGTAGTATGGATCACTTTTGCGACCTCTGCCTGGCTGAGATCGCGGTCTTCGCGAAGATCTCGGATGCGATACATTTTCAAACACCTCCTGAGTGGATAACACCATTTTAACTTACATCTAAAAATTGTATTGACAATTACATCTAATAAGTGTAATAATATTTTTACATTTATTAGTTGTATTGGGGAAATTTATTGCCATATGAACGATTTCAGCCCATAACGGAAGAATATAAAAACCAACGAAAGAAACAATATCGGGAATATGAGGCTTTTGAAAGTAAATTGAGAGAACTGGATGAAACACTGCTCCCCTCTTTTCAAAAGCTGTACGATCAGTTGTTCCTTGATATTCCGATCGAACAGGAGTCCGCATTTATCTGTGGGTTCAGAATGGGAGCGAGGATCATGATGGAAATTATGGAGGAAAGCATATAGCGGCGAACACAGTTCGCCCCTACATTGCATCTAAATATTTCAGTAAATGCGCAGCATTTACGAGTGAAAGTTTTTGGCGATAAGCCGAGCGCGTCCTGTGGACGGTGGAGCGAAGGCAAAATCGAGAATAAACATGAGGTTTGTGGCAAGCGCTCTTGCGCGCAGACAGAAGCCCATGGTTATTCAGGAACGCTTAAACCTTTTTACAAAAAGGTTTAAGCCTGCGGAGCAAAAAAAACACGCCCGAGAGTGGGCGTGCCTTTTGGGTAATCAATGAAGAAGGATTAGTTACTTCTTGTTTTTCTTTTCTCTTGCAACTACGGTTACCATGCC
>JAZRGP010000472.1:0-8412 GCA_045644225.1 Christensenellaceae bacterium
CACCATCACCATCGACTGCGATGTCATCCAGGCAGCCGGCGGCACACGCACCGCATCCATCACAGGCGGCTTTGTTGCACTCGGGCTCGCAGTACAGAAGCTGCTGAAAAACGGCACACTCACCACAAACCCCATCAAAAAACACCTCGCCGCAATCAGCGCAGGCGTCGTCGAAGGCACACCGCCCCTCGACCTCTGCTATACGGAAGACTCTTCTGCTGAAGCTGACATGAACTACGTCGGCACAGACGACGGCGAGATCGCGGAGATCCAGATCTCGGGCGAAAAGCGCACGATCACAGGCGATGAATTCGTAAAACTCGTTGCCCTCTGCAAAAAAGGTGTCGAAGAACACATCGCATACCAGAGAGCGATCCTGGAGGCAGCCGAATGAGCAAACTCATCATCGCAACGAACAATCAGGGCAAGGTCCGCGAGATCAAGGCGATCTTTTCGGGCATCTATGACGAAGTCCTCTCCCTCAAGGATGCAGGTATCAAGATCGACGTCGAAGAAGACGGCACGACATTCGTGGAAAACTCCGCAAAGAAGTCCGTCGAGGTATCCAAACTCGTCGACTGCGACGTTATGGCTGACGACAGCGGCATTTGCGTAGACGGTCTTAACGGAGCACCCGGGATCTATTCCGCGAGATATTCCGCAGAGGGTACAGACGCAGCAAACCGCGTCGCACTCATCGAGGCAGTCCGTCCGCTCGACAAAAAAGACCGCTCCGCTCGCTTCCACTGCGCGATCACCATCGCGAACAGCGGCAAGGTCATCTTCTCCTGCGAAGAGACCTGCGACACGGGCGAGATCCTGCTCGAGGAACGCGGCGAGAACGGATTCGGCTACGATTCCCTTTTCTTCCTTGAATCCCTCGGCAAGACATTCGCAGAGATCGATCCCGAAACGAAGAACTCCCTGAGCCATCGCGCACGCGCGCTGGAGACCACGAGAAAGTGGCTTACAGAAAATAAATGAAACGTATTTTAGTATTTTCCGATACACACGGCAGCATCGATGCCGCCAGGAGCATTATCGCCGAAACAGAGAATGTCTACTGCATTTTCCACCTCGGCGATAACTGCCGCGATGCCGAAGCCTTGCGGAAGGCCTGCGGAAAACGCGTCGTATCCATCCGCGGCAACTGCGATTACGATCCCTCCGTTCCGCTGAAAGAAATTGTCAACATCGACGGCGCCCGCATCCTGCTCGTTCACGGACATCAGTATCATGTCAACAGCTCCCTGCTGCACCTTTCCCTTGCAGCGCAGGAGGCAAATGCCACCGCGGTCTGTTACGGGCATACGCACCGTTCCCTGATCGAGTACGAAAACGGCATCATGATCCTGAATCCCGGCAGCCCTACCCGCCCGCGCGGATGTGCTGCGTCCTATGCAATTCTTGAGGTTGAGGACGGATATGTCCGCGGTCATATAATTTCTGCAGATAAATTGCCGGAATAATAAAAATAATGCTTGACATAGAGTATACTTTTACCTTATAATCGTATTTGCGCAAAGCGCAATTTGTGTGCGCCTGTAGCTCAGCTGGATAGAGCAACGGCCTTCTAAGCCGTGTGTCCGGGGTTCGAGTCCCTGCAGGCGCGCCATTTTCCTTTTGGCGCGTGGCGTCTGAATATGGTGGATATAGCTCAGTTGGTTAGAGTGCCAGGTTGTGGCCCTGGAGGTCGTGGGTTCGAATCCCACTATCCACCCCACTTATGCGATGGGGTGTAGCCAAGTGGTAAGGCACGGGACTTTGACTCCCGCATTCGCAGGTTCGAACCCCGCCACCCCAGCCAAAATTTTTTTATTTACAGAAGAATATGACTCGTTAGCTCAGTCGGTAGAGCATTTGACTTTTAATCAAAGGGTCCGGGGTTCGAATCCCCGACGGGTCACCACCTTGTGCTAACCAAATAGATGCACACCGAAAAAACCGCATTCCGATGCGGTTTTTTGGCGTTTTGGAACAAGAATTTTCGAAGTGCGATTTGTAGATGCAAAAAGGCATTTTTGGGTGTTAGGAGGGACTTGAACTCTAACCCTCACTCTTTCACAAAAATAAAGGCAGATAATCTCTCTATTTTGAGTTGATTATCTGCCTTTTTGTTTTCTCATGAAAGTTCATAAAACATGAAAGAACTTTAGAAAATGTAGCGCATCAGAGAACCCTTGAATATATATGGCAGGTTCTTCCTTTGCCTGTATATTGAACATTACTTCTCGGTATACATTAATGACTGCCATATCTTCTGCATCCACACTTTTCAAATTATCCATTTTTTCCAAGATGGATGTGAGACGTTTCGTTAGAGATAAATATTCTTTGTCGGTGTCTCTCAACAATTCCATTGTAGAATCAAGTCGTTCATCAACAAATCCTGTCAAAATATTTTGTATCGAATTATCCATAAGTCCTCCAGTGATCGTTTTTTGGATGTTAGCTTCCTTTTGCAAATCTTGCAAGTGTTTTTTCTTAGATTCAAAAATGGTTAATACCAAATTTTACGCATAACCACTTTTTCAGGAAAGAAGGTGTTTTCCATGTCGAATTTTATTACTTTAGCACTGCTTTTCATGGCAAAAGCGGCAGACAATATGCTGACAACAACCAAGACGATTCTCGTACAGCGAAATCGTCCCATCCTCGCTTCCCTTGCTGTCATTGCATCTCAGATCATCTTTTATAAACTCATCGACAGCGTAGGTTCTTCTGAAAATGATCTCGCCTTATATATCGTTTCTGTCGCAAGTGGCGTCGGTACTTTCCTTGCTCTGAAAGTGAACACGAAGTTCTCCAAAGAAAGAACATTCGTCAATGTCATTCTCTCGGATGATAAGAACGCAATGATTGAACTTCGGGAGTTCCTGAAAGAGCATAAGATCACGAACCTGACAACAGACGGATATACGAAGGACTGGCAGAAAACCATCGCTATTACTGCTTATGCAGAAACCAAAGAACAGAGTCATCTCATAGATGATTACATTGCACACAGTCAGTCGAAATTCAGACGGCTGATTCAAAAACAATAACTACGAAAGGAGAAAATATGAACTTCCCATCCAGAGAATATGTAAACATGATCAAAAACCAGTATCCTCCGGGTACCCGTATTGAGCTGTTCAGTATGGATGATCCGCACAATCCCGTCCCGCCCGGTACCAAAGGAACGGTGAGAGGTGTAGATGATGCCGGTTCTATTCTTATGAAGTGGGACAACGGCAGATCTTTGTCTCTTATCCCCGGTGAGGATTCTTTTCGCAAAATAGAAACCAAAGAGAAAACGAGGAAGCTGAGTCATGAAAGATAACAAGTTTTCAGACCTCGAGTTGGAAGTTGCAGCAAATACAGATATTACCGCCCTTGCCGAGTCCTTTGGTTACACCGTCGACCGTAAAAACAGATGGGGCATCATTAAAGAAGCCCAGCATATTGTCATTAAGGAGAATAATCGGTTCTATGACAATTACAAAAAAGTATGGGGCGATGCTATATCGTTCGTGCAGGCACATAAGAATCTGTCTTTTCCCGAAGCAGTTGAGTTTCTTCTGGAATTCAACGGTCAGGCAAAAGAAAACGACGTAAAAGCAGTTCCAAAAGAATTGCCTCAAAACAAAAGCGAGACCTCTGAATTTGTTCTTCCCGAACCAAACGAGGTTTTCAAAAAGGTTTTTTCGTACCTTCGCAAGCGGGGCATCTCTTATCAGGTGATCAAGAGTTTTGTGGATGCAGGGTTGCTTTACGAAGATAAGAAACACCACAACTGTGTTTTCGTCGGCAAAGATGCGGACGGTCAACCTGTCTTCGGATATAAGCGCGGCACATACGACAAAGAAGGCGTTGGATTCAAGGGTGATGTGGAAGGCAGCAACAAAGACATTGCTTTCCGCTTGCCCTGCAACCCTGATCTTAATATGGTTCGTGTATATGAAGCGCCCATCGATCTTATGAGTGATATGACGATGCGCCGGTTCATCAACAGCAACTGCGTTGCGCTGTGCTGTCTTGGGGACGGTGCGTTGGAAACTTACCTGAAGGAGAACCCTCATATTAAGCGAATCGACCTGTGTCTGGATAACGATAAATGGGGACGCGAAGCAGCGGATCGTATGAAAGAAAAGTTCGTCGAACGCGGATATGAAGTTCGGAATTTTACTCCCGCCGAGGGTAAAGACTGGAACGAGTATCTGCAGATAAAAAAAGAGAAAAGGAAAGAAAGGAGTGAGCGCTAAAGCAAAGCAAGAACCAACTCAACATCATGTCAAAAACATATAAAAATAAAAAAGGAGAAATAAAACTATGTTAAAAATTACTGTTATCGGAAACATCACTTCCGACTTTGAACTGAGAACCAAACCCAATGATGAACTGCCCTATGCAATTATGCGCGTGGCATCCGACCGCCGCTACCGCAGTAAGGATGGTGAAAAGCTCACAGACTTTGTCTCCGTCAAGGTGCGCGGTACTCTTGCGGAACGCTGCGTAGAATACTTGGGCAAGGGTGCGAGAATTGCTGCAACAGGCGATTTTGAAACGATCACAGCGCCGGATGAAGAAGGCAACCTGAAGTTGTCCGGTTTCCTCATCAAAGCATCGGATGTAGAGTTCCTCTCTTCCAAAAAGCCCGAGGATGAAGAACTGAACGAAGCTGCGTAAAATCAGAAAGGAAATATAAATGCGTAACACAGGAACTGAATATATGAGCGGTGAACGCACACCAACAGTGCTTCCCGAAATGGCAGAGCTGCTCCCTCCTTTAACGGATGAGCAGCTCTCTTTGTTGGAAGCAGATATCCTCAAAAATGGGTGCTATGCCCCCATCATCGTAAACGAGGATCTTGTCATCGTCGATGGACATAATCGTTATCAGATCTGCGAAAAGCACGGCCTTCCGTACAGGTTGGCCGTTTTTTCTTTTGAGGATCTTCTGGAAGCAAAGCAGTGGGCACTGGATACACAAAAGTCTCGACGCAACCTCACAATTAACGAACTGTGCAAGATCGCTATGAAGCTGAGACCTGAAGTAGAGGCAAAAGCAAAAGCAAAACAGCAGGAGTATCACGGGAATCAGTATGAAAGTGGACTTCCGACATCAGTGTCGGAAGTCCAAAAATCTGGCATTGAAACAAGAAAAGAACTTGCAAAAGCTGTTGGTGTGGGTGAAGTCACGATGGGCAGAGCAATGAAGATCGAGGATGAAGCACCTCAAGCTGTAAAAGATGCCATTGACAGCGGGGACCTCACTATCGCACAGGGCTACAACCTTACCCGTGAACTGGAAGATATGGATCTTCCTGACGAGGAACAGGAAGCCGCTGCGAAGGAAGCGGTAGAACGCGAGATCGCCCGAAAGAGAGAAAGCAGACTGAAGAAGATCAACGAAAAGACGAAGATCGCCAAGTCCTTCAATACTGCTTTTGAAAAGGCGATCATCCTGGAACCCTCTGTAGAGAACATCCGCACATGGATCGCTCAGTCAGGGATTCTTTGTGAGCAGATGGACCGCGTAATCAGTGAGGCGAAGAAGATTTCTGAGACATTTGCCGTAATAGCAGATGTTGTTGAAAATACGATCAGACCGGAAGATTGGAGGTGGAAGAATGAAGCAGAAGCAAATGAGTCCGAAGTTTCCGGAGAATGCGAGGATGAAGATTCTCTCGGAACTGAAGAATCATGCGAGGATCTCGACGGAGAAGATGCTTGAATATATCGGAGAAGAAATCGATGAGGAAATGACACATCCTCTTGTCCGCAGTTATTGGCTGGGGAGATGTCAGGTGCTTATGAGTTCAATCAGGGACAGTATGGGATATCGTATGGTATTCAACGTGCCTGAAAAAAACTCAAGAAATAAGTGTTCGGAATATGTTGTTGTTGCTGCAGATGCAAATATGACAGAGCTTGAAGCCATCGGGTTTCGTATGAGAAATAATATTAATGGGCTGGAACACTCTATTGCTGTCATTGATGATCGTTACCGTGAAGTTGAGGATGCACACAAATGTATTGACTTCGCAATGAGAAAAAGGGTGGAATGAACTATGCACATTATCGGAATAGACCACGGCAACGCAGCTATGAAAACCGCACACTTCTCCTTTCCGAGCGGGATTGCAGAATACGAATATGAGCCGTACACACAGAAAAACCTGCTGGAGATCGGCGGTAAATATTATGTCTGCGGAACAGGCAGGCAGCCGCTCCTGAAAGATAAAACTGTTTCGGATCGGTACTATCTCCTGACTCTGGCTGCGCTTGCGAAAGAACTGGAACACAGGAGTATTCCTTCTCCTGCGGATGTTGTAATTGCCGCAGGACTTCCCCTTTCCAACTATGGTAAAGATAAAAAGAGTTTTGCAAAGTACCTGCTCCGAGAAAACCCCGTCCGATTTCGTTACGAAGGAAAGGACTATGAGGTGAACATATTGGATGTGCAGATTTCCCCGCAGGCTGTTGCGGCGATCACACTGCATACGGATATGCTTCGCAGCGAACCGTCCGTTATCGTTGCCGACATCGGCGGATGGACGGTAGACCTTATGCGCATAGACAGAGGTCTGCCCGATGCACAGTCCTGCCGCAGTCTGGAGCTTGGAATGATTCGGTGTATGGACGAGATCGTCGAACAGGTGCGCAGATCCACCGGAATGACAGTTACCTCTGCGCAGATAGAAACGGTACTGTCCGGTGCAAGCTGCAGTATCAGCGCAAAAGCGAGAACACTCATAGAAATTGAGGGAGCGAAGTATGCAGAACGGCTTATCTCCTCCATCTCGGAATGCGGCTTCGATCCCACAGCAATGCCCGTCATCTTTATGGGCGGCGGTGCGAAGCTCATAAAGCGCCATGTTGCGCCGTCATTCGGCTTGTTTCGCCCTATCATACTGGATGACGTAAGTGTCAACGCAAAAGGCTTTGAACGCCTGTATGCCGCCGTGAAGGGACGTGATCCCAATGGCAGATAAAGAGCTGATGAGGTTTACCCTTACGCTCAATATGGATATTCCTCTGCATAAGCAAGTATGGGAAATCCTATCGGGGATACAGCGAGGAAGCCGCACCGAGTATGTCTGCAAAAAGATCATCGGGCAGGATGAACTCGGAAAAATTGTGTATGAAAACACGCTGAAAGCCATGAAGGATTACGGTGGAAGTATGCCGCAGGTTGCTGTGGCAAAACAGGATATGAGCGAAGCCGAGGAGATCGAGAACAATCTCTTCGGCTTTTTAGCTTCATTGGAATAGGAGGTGAAAAACCTGATCAGGTACTTCGATATGTTCGCAGGCATCGGCGGATTCAGAGCCGGACTGACGCTTGCGGGCGGTTTTGAATGTATTGGGCATTGTGAAATAGATAAATACGCCAATAAAAGCTATGAAGCAGCGCATTTTCCAAAAGAAAGCGAGGTGTATTATCCTGACGCAACCAAAATCGATGAAACAACCATGCCGGACTTCGACCTGCTCTGTGCAGGGTTTCCATGTCAGTCATTTTCAATCGCTGGCAAAAGAAAAGGATTTGAAGATACCCGAGGTACTATGTTCTTTGAAATTGCCAGAATATTACGATGCAAGAAGCCTCCTTATGTGTTACTTGAAAATGTACCCGGATTGCTATCGCATGATCAAGGGAAAACCTTCGCAGTCATCGCAGGCACGCTTTGCGAACTGGGGTACAGCATCGAATGGATTGTGTATAACAGCAAGGATTTTGGAGTCCCTCAGTCAAGGCGCAGAGTGTTCATTATCGGATATCTTGATCCCCGATGCGCCGGAAAAATATTACCTTTCGGACTCCCAAACAAAAAAGCTCTTATACAACTCACAGCAGGCCCGCAAGGATCGCGCATCTACGACTCGGAAGGTTTAGCCTGTACCCAGACCTCGGGTGCAGGTGGTCAGGGCGGGAAAACAGGATTGTATTTCGTGGATAATGAAGATGTTCGTTTTATCGACCTGTGCTGCGGAAATCCTGAGATCACGGATCTTGCGCGGTGTCTTACCGCGACATATAATAACGGACTCAGATACCACAAAGGAGAAAAAAGCGGAGTCATTAAGCTGGGAAACACCAACCCCAGCGGCAGAGGGCAAAGCGGTGAAGTCTATGATTCCGAAGGGATCAGTCCTACGATTACCACCAACAAGGGCGCAGGGATCAAGGTTATGGTGGATGAAACGGAGTATGACTACGCACAGGCTGTGCTGACTCCCGACCGTGAAAAAGTACGGCAGCAGGGACGGCGAATCAAAGACAAGGGTGAACCTATGTTTACTCTCACATCTCAGGATAAACACGGTGTTCTGCTCATAAAGGAAGCGACCAAGCGTGGTTACAAGGAAGCCGGTGAAGGTGACACCGTCGACCTCGGGTATGCAGGAAGCAATACCCAAGTCGGA
>JAZRGP010000473.1:0-2587 GCA_045644225.1 Christensenellaceae bacterium
GCCCTCCTTGCTTTGCCGTGGCGCTGCGGCTTCTGCTGCGCCTTGAAAGTCCTGAGGTTGCTGACGATGAGCAGCGTTACGATGCATGCGAACATGATCGTGGAAAGTGCATTGATCGAGGGGTTGATACCGATTCTTGCCATCGAGTAAATATAGATGGAAAGGTTGCTGACCATACCCTGTGTAGCAAAGTAGCTGATAACGAAGTCATCGAAGGACATCGTGAATGCCATGATCGCACCGCTGACGATGCCGGGCATGATATCGGGGATGATGACCTTTCTGAGCGCATAGAGCGGCTTTGCACCGAGGTCCAGCGCCGCCTCATATACATGCTTATCCAGCTGCTTCAGCTTCGGCAAGACGGAGAAGATAACATAAGGAATGTTAAACGTGATATGCGAGATCAGCAGCGTGCCGTAGCCGCGCGGTATCTTTAAGAAGATGAACAGCAGCAGCATGGAGATACCCGTTACGACATCGGCATTTGTCATGGGGATGTTCGTCAGGTTGATGATCGCCGTCTTTGCAAGCGGACGGTATTCGCTGATCGCGATCGCCGCGATCGTACCGATCACAACTGCGATAAGCGAGGAAAGGATCGCAACGGAAAGCGTTACGCCAAGGCTCTCCATCAGCGCGGGATCCTGAAAGAGCTCGACATACCAGTTCGTGGAAAAACCCGTCCAGCGCGCCATACTCTTACCTTCATTGAAGGAGAAGAGCATCATCATAAGGATGGGCAGATACATAAACAGCAGCAGTATGCTGAGGTAAAACTTTTTAATAAAATTCCATAACTTAGACATTATCTTCTTACCTCATCATCTTTATCGTCGTATTTCCGCATGACCACAACGCTGATCGCAAGAAGCACAAGCATGATCAGCGAGAGCGCCGAACCTGTGTTCCAGTTATTCAGTGTCATAAACTGCATCTCGATCAGTTCGCCGTACATCATGTAATTGCCGCCGCCGAGCAGCTTGGAGATAACGAACGTGGAGACCGTGGGCATGAATACCATCGTGATACCGGAGATAATGCCCGAGCGTGTCATGGGGATGGTAACTTTCGTCAGAACCTGCAGCTTGTTTGCGCCGAGGTCCTGCGCAGCCTGTTCATAGCTCGGATCGAGCTTTACAAACACAGAGTAGATCGGCAGCAGCATAAACGGCAGGAAGTTATATACCAAGCCGAATACGACCGCACCTTCTGTATAGAGGAGCTGCTGCGGCTGAAATCCCAGCCACATGATCAGCTGATTGATCGGGCCGTTCATATCCAGAAGCGCACGCCATGCGTAAGTACGCATGAGGAAGTTCATCCACATCGGCAGGATAAACAGCAGGCTGATCAGCCCCGCCTTGGAGGTCTTGAGCCTTGCGAGGATCATTGCCGCGGGATATGCGAGCAGCAGGCAGATGACTGTCGTCAATACCGCATTCCATACCGAACGCAGCAATACCGACAGATGGACTGCATTGAATGCTTCCATCAGATACTCCCAGGTAAAGATGATCTTTCCCATGTCCGTCGTCTCCATGATCGCATAAACGACGATCAGGATCAGCGGAGAGAGTATGAAGATCAGCATCCATATAACATACGGAACGCCTAAATACTTCTTTTTCATCAGATCAAATCCTCCGGAGAATCATACTGAGAACGTTCCATAATGTGGATATCATCGGGAGTCAGGCGGATGCTCACGCGGGAGCCGACTTCCGCAGCATCTGTGGAATGGATCTTCCATTCGTTGCCGCCGTCGTCCTTGACGCGCATTTCATAGTGAACACCGCGGAACAGCAGCGATGTTACAACACCGCTGACGTAGCCTTCTGTTTCGGGGATGATGTCGATATCTTCGGGACGGACAACGACAACAACGGGCTCGTTATCCGAGAAGCCTCTGTCTAGGCACTCGAACTTTCTGCCTGCGAAGTATGCAACATAGTCCTCGACCATTCTGCCGTAGATGATGTTGCTCTCGCCGATGAAGTTCGCGACGAAGGTATTCTTCGGTTCGTTGTAGATATCTTCGGGAGTGCCGATCTGCTGGATCATACCCTGGTCCATAACAACGATGGTATCGGACATCGTCAGCGCTTCTTCCTGGTCGTGCGTAACGTAGATAAACGTAATACCGAGCTGCTGCTGCATGCGCTTCAGCTCGAGCTGCATCTCTTTACGCAGCTTAAGGTCGAGCGCGCCGAGCGGTTCGTCGAGAAGCAGCACTTCAGGCTCGTTTACCAAAGCACGTGCGATCGCGATACGCTGCATCTGACCGCCGGAGAGCTTGTTGATGCTTCTGTTTTCATAGCCCGAAAGACCGACGAGCTTCAGCATGTATTTTACTTTTTCGTCGATGACGTTCTTGGGCATTTTCTTGATCTTGAGACCGAATGCGATATTTTCGTAAACGTTCATCGTCGGGAACAGCGCATAACGCTGGAATACCGTATTCAGTCTGCGCTGATACGGCGGTGTGTTGACGATGGACTTTCCTTCGAAGAGGATATCGCCTGCTGTCGGCATCTCAAAGCCGCCCATAAGGCGCAGCATGGTCGTCTTGCCGCAGCCGGAGGGA
>JAZRGP010000474.1:0-1996 GCA_045644225.1 Christensenellaceae bacterium
CGTGCTTGCAGGCCAGATGTTCGATCTGAAGATCAGCGGTACGCATGCGCACAGCTGGGTCATGAGCTTCCCGACAGAACTGGATGCATTCCGTGCATATGCGAAGACATATCCCGACGACTGCCTGCTGCTCGTCGATACATACGATACGCTCAAGAGCGGCGTTCCGAATGCCATTACGGTATTCAACGAACTGAAGGCAGCCGGCCATAAGCCGAGAGGCATCCGCCTCGACAGCGGCGACCTTGCATACCTCAGTAAGGAAGCAAGAAAGATGCTCGATGAAGCGGGCTTCCCCGAGACAATCATCTGCGCATCCAGCGACCTCGACGAAAACCTGATCAAGGACCTGCTCGATCAGGATGCGAAGATCGACCTCTGGGGCGTCGGCACAAAGATGATCACCTGCGAGGACTATCCTGCGCTGGGCGGTGTATATAAGCTTGCGGCAAGAGAAGACGAGGACGGAAACATGACTCCCAAGATCAAGCTTTCCGACAACCTCTATAAGATCACGAACCCCGGCTATAAGAAGGTCGTCCGTATCTATTCCAAGAAGAACGGCAGAGCGCTTGCTGACCTTATCATGCTGGATCACGAGACCATCAATGAGGACGAACCGCTCCGCATCACGCACCAGACAGAACGCTGGAAGACAAAGGTGCTCACGAACTATACCGTCAGAGAACTGCTCGTTCCCGTATTTATCGACGGTAAGTGCGTCTATGAATCTCCCTCTGTTATGGATATCCGCGAATATGCGAAGAAGGAGCAGGAGACTTTCTGGGAAGAGTACACACGCTTCAGAAATCCGCATATCTACAAGGTAAATCTCTCCGACGAGCTCTATGAACTCAAGCACAAGATGATGGAAGAGCTGCGTAAGGGTTCGGATTATTTTGATTGATATTGTTTTTTCCGAGGGCTGCGCGCCCTCGTGCTCCGCGGCAGGAGCTTTGCCCCTGCACCCGACTGAGCCAAAACAAAAATCCCGCATTATGCGGGATTTTTGTTTTGGCTTGATTGTTTTTAAATCAAGTTTGGTTCAGCTGAATTGAAGATCGTTTTATTCTTTCTTTTCGCGTATTGAATTGTTCTGTATGCACCGCCGAAAGTATAGGAAACATAAGCGATTATCAGATCAGATTGATCGACTATCCATTCGTTGCGCTTTATAATCGCTAATTTTTTCGGAACGTTTTCGAGGGGTGGATAGAGCGTAGTGTCGAAGCGCGAAGGACGGGTATTTTGAGTTGATGAAAGATACGGAAGGATCAATAAAACTTCAAACTTGGAATAAAATTTCTTTAGTTCAAAAAGTGTTTCAGCACAGAGGTTATCAAAGTCCCCGTAACCTCCGCAGTAAAAATGAATATAGTCGGTCGATTTTAGAAGTTCAGAAAGTTTTAATAATAAAATTTCTTTAAGTTCGTTTCGCTTGTTAAGGGAACTGTGCCCTGCAAAAGAAATAACCATATGTCTACTCCGTCGTGGAATTCCATGATTATTATAATTCTTTGATGAAAAAATGTCTATATCGTGGAATTCCACGAGAGAAAATAATTATTTCGCATCATAATAATTATGGAATTCCACGACAGGATGTGTGTTTATGAATCTGAGAGAGGCGCTTTTAAAACGAATAAAAGAAATAAGCGAAGAGAAAAAATTAACGATTTCCGAAATTTGTCTGCAGGGAGGAATCTCTCCGTCGCCAATTTATGATTTGATGAAAGAGCGCACGAAAAGTTCTACTGTAAGCACGATCATGCATTTTTGCGAAGGTGCCGGGATTACCTTGAAAGAGTTTTTCGACAGAGAATATTTTAACGAAATTGACGAGTGAATCACAACTGAGATGAGGTTGTGATTTTTTTATTTTAAGCAACTGCGGCAGCAGTTGAAAAAAAAAATTTTTGGAGATCCAAGAACCTTTTTATAAAAAGGTTTTTGCTCGCCGAAGGCAAGCCTGCTGAGTTAAACAAAGCATATATTT
>JAZRGP010000475.1:0-2774 GCA_045644225.1 Christensenellaceae bacterium
CTGGTTTAAGCTGGGTGCGGAGATCCTCGTCATCAAGCACGGCAAGGACGGCTCCCGTGCATATCTCGCAGACGGCAGAAGCTATACGGTCAAGCCCTTCCCCATCGATTTCCTCAAGGCAACAGGCGGCGGCGATGCATATTCCAGCGCATTCCTCTCCGCACTGTTAAAGGGGCTTCCCATCGAGCAGTGCCTGGAAAGAGGCACGGCAAGCGCATCTCTCGCGGTCGCTGCGACGAACTGTTCGGATGCTCTGCCTACGGAAGAAACACTCGTGAACTTCATCGCGGATGCCCGCGCAAAAGGTGTTCAGACGGTATTTGAAAACTGAGTCAAAAAAACCGCTCATCGTTTTTCGGTGAGCGGTTTTGATATGCTTAAATTTATCCGACGGTATCGTCGTATTCCATCAGCGTGAGCGTCGTCGTGCCTGTGGAGCCGTCCTGACTGCGGAAATATTCCACCGTGATGCTCTCGCCGGGTTCGATGTCCTTGAGGGCATTTTTGATGACGTTATCCGCGGTGACTTCGGTATCGTTGATCTTTGTGACGATATCGCCTGCGCGGAGCGTGCCTGCGTTGGGGTTGTTCACCTCGTAGATATAGAATCCCTCGACGAGGTTATAATGCTCTGCCGTGAAGGCATCCAGCATCGTTCCCGAAACACCCAGCATGGATCTTCCGCGGACTCTGCCGTAGTCCATGAGGTCCTTGATGATGGGCAGCGCCTCGTTGATGGAGATCGCGAAGCCAAGACCCTCGTAGCCCGTTGCGGCATATTTTGCGGAGTTGATGCCGATGACCTGACCGTTCATGTTGACGAGCGCACCGCCCGAGTTGCCGGGGTTGATCGCAGCGTCGGTCTGGATGGTGTTCATGCTGTAGCCGTTTTCTTCCAGCTTGAGCGGTCTGTTCACCGCGGAAACGATGCCCAGCGTGACTGTGCTGGAGAATTCCAGACCGCCGGGGTTGCCGATCGCCATGACATACTGTCCGACGCTCAGTTCGTCGGAATCACCGAGCTGCGCGGGAGTGAGTCCCTCCGCGTCGATCTTGATCACGGCAAGGTCGGTATCCGTATCGATGCCGATGAGCGTTGCTTCATAGAGCGTATCGTCCGAGAGCACGACCTTGATGAGGTCTGCGCCGCTGACGACGTGTGCATTTGTGGAGATATAGCCGTCCTCCGTAAGGATGATGCCCGAGCCTTCGCCATTGAGGCGGATCTCCGTTGCAAACTCGGGTTCCTGGAAATTCAGTCCGTTAAACCCACGGAAGAACCCTCCCTGAGAGGTCTGGTAGGTCACGGAAACATAGTTCTGGATGCATACGACGGAGGGAGTTACCTCTGCCGCGACGGTCTCGGGAGCCTGATCGAGCAGACCTGCCGAAGGCTTGTTCTCCAGCGCATATTCTGCGGAGGTGCCTTCCTTAGCGGCGGTCTCGGGCTCAGGGTCCTTGACTTCGGGCTTTTCGGGAGCCTTCTCTTCTGTTGAGGGTTGTTCCTTTTCCTCGGGAGTCCATTCCAGACGGGTATCCTCTTCCTGCGCGGTGAAGTTTTCGATCAGCTTATATCCTTCGATGGAAACGCAGGATACGATCACGATCGCCGCAACGATCACCATCACGATCAGCCAGCCTTTTCCGCGGCGCGGACGTTTATTCTTCGGCGGTTCTGTGTGGTCTCCGTACGTATTATTATAGTCGTAGTTGTCGTTATACATATTCGGTCTCCTTTTTCCGAGATCATATCGATCGGTCGTGCCGTTGTGTTTTATTCTTTATATTTAATATAACCCAATTTGCTCAAAAATCAATGTTTGATTGTTGAAAATAAATTGACAATATTTTGATGAACCTGTGAACAAATGTCTGAAATCATTCCCAAAGCAGGAAGAATGTGGTATAGTAAAGCAAATAAACATCTTTGAAAAGGTGATCATTATGAATATTACCGTTCTTGGCACGGGTGCATGGGGCACTGCTCTGGCGATCTGTGCATATGAAAATGACAATACAGTAAAAATGTGGGCTCCTTTTCCGCAGGAACGCGAGTATATCCTCGCACATGGCGAAAACAAACTGCTCCCGGGCATCCCGTTTCCGCAGGAGATGGGGGTTTACGATGAGCTGACCTGCGCAGAGGATGCGGATATCTGCATCTTTGCGGTGCCTTCCTTTGCGGTACGCAATGTTGCGGAGCGCCTGCAGGGCATCCTCCCCAAGAAGAGCGTCATCGTCAATATCGCAAAGGGCTTTGACCCGCAGAACGGAGAGCGTCTCTCCGAGGTGCTGCGCAGCTGCTTCCCCGAAAATCCCATCGTCGTGCTCTGCGGTCCCTCTCATGCGGAGGAAGTTTCCCGCAGGATCCCCACGGCTCTGGTATCCGCCTGCGAACAGCGCGCAGGTGCGGAGCTGGTACAGCGTGCGCTCTCTTCCGACCGCCTGAGGATCTATCTCAATCCCGACGTTATCGGCGTTGAGCTGGGCGCCGCAGTCAAGAACGTCATCGCTCTCGCGGCAGGCGTCTGCGACGGTCTGGATATGGGCGACAACACAAAGGCGGCGCTGATGACCCGCGGTCTCAAGGAGATGGCGGCGCTGGGCATCGCCATGGGTGCTAAGAAAGATACCTTCTCGGGGCTTACGGGCATGGGCGACCTGATCGTAACCTGCACGAGCATGCACAGCCGAAACCGCCGCGCAGGCATCCTCATCGGTCACGGTGCATCCACCCCGGAGGCGATCAAGCTCGTCGGCACGGGCGAGGGTTA
>JAZRGP010000476.1:0-3262 GCA_045644225.1 Christensenellaceae bacterium
GGTCCGTGACATCCTGCATGCAGTCTGCCGCATCGGAGATATCGCAGGAGGTGTCGAAAACGGGGATGGAGAGTTTCTGCTCGCGGAGCTGACGTGCAGTTGCCGCAGTGTTGTATTTATGGAAGTTTCCGCCGCGCTCCCTGAGAGCGGGGAATTTCTGCAGATTATATACTTCAATACCGTCGAAGCGCATATCCAGCGCGGTTTCGATCAGTTCGGCCCAGGAGAGATCGCCCCAGCCGCGTGTTGAGAATGACAGTTTCATGCTTCTTCCTCCTCGTAAACGATCTTGTTGAGCGCATTGATATATGCATGGACGCTTGCGCTGACGATGTCAGTGGAGATGCCGCGTCCGGAATAGAGCTTGCCGTTGGAGCGGAGCTTGACGATGGTCTGACCCATTGCTTCGCGGCCTTCCGTGACTGCCTGGATCTGGAAATCGTCGAGTTCGTAGTGCTTGCCGATGATCTGTTCGATGGAGAGGAATACCGCATCGATACAGCCGTCGCCGAGGGACACACCTTCGAGGACTTTATCGTCTCTGACGAGCTTCATATGCGCCATTGCGGAGATATTGTTGCCTGTGTTTACGACGAAGCTCTCTACCTTATATGCCGGCGGGACCTGCATAGCAGCGGAAGCAACGATCGCATCGAGTTCCTTGTAGCTGACGGAATCCTTGCGGGCTGCGATGCGCTGGAAAGCTTCCCAGACTTTTACGCCGTCTTCTTCGGAGAGGTCGTAGCCCAGCTTTTCGACTGCTTTCAGAACGGCGGGCATTTCGTCGTGGCAGGAGAGCTTGAGTTCGCTCGTGTCTTCCTGAACACCGTTATCGAAGGGAGAGGACTTGCTTCTGTCGGTCTGGCACATCCATTCGATCTGACGGATGATGCGGTTCATTTCCGTTGTGCGGACGGAGCAGTATACACCGTTTGCATCGCCCTTTGCAGCGAGAACGCGGGAAACGTTCGGCAGGGAGATGTTGTTGATGCGGTAGGAAGCAGCCTTGATCTCGGTTGCGCCGTGGCGGACTGCCGCGATCGCGCATGCATCTGCCATGGAGAGTTCATCCGAGCAGGAGATGCCGAGGCTGACGTTCTTGAGTTCGGGGACGTTTTCGTAAAGTGCATCGAGGAATGCGGTGAATTCATCGGGGAGCATTGCGCCTGCTGTATCGCAGACTGTAATGGTCTTTGCGCCTGCTTCGATCGCTGCGGAAACTGCCTGATAGAGGAATGCCGCGTCGCTGCGTGTTGCGTCGTCAGCGATGAATTCAACATCGGATGTATATGCCGCGCAAGCTGCGATGGTGTCCTTGATGGACTGCAGAACTGCTGCGGGCTTTTTGCCGAAGATGTATTCCATCTGTACGGAGCTTACGGGAGCGGCAACCTGCAGACGCGGACGGCGCGCTTCTTTCAGTGCGTTCCATGTTGCGTCGACGCTCTCTTTTGTATGGTTAACGGGAACAGCGAGGATGCCGTTCTTTACGTTTGCTGCGATGGATTTGATGCGCAGGCTGTCGATCTTAGCCTGTTCGATGCCTTCGATTTCGATAACGGATACGCCAAGACGGTCAAGAAGCTTGGAAAGCTCGAGCTTTTCCTTAAAAGTTAGCGTAAAATCTGCGGATTTTACGGACTGTTTCATGGTTACGTCACTGATTCGTACTTCTTGCATGGTTCATTCTCCTTTATCACGTGTTTCAAAATAAAAATCCCTAAGGCATATGCCTCAGGGACGAAATTGCAGTATTTCGCGGTACCACCCCGATTTATCCTCTTCCTCACGAAAGCGGATCACTCTCCGGCTCTATCAAGCCATCAGCCTGTAACGGGGCGCCCGGGTTCCATTACTCGCTTTATATAAGCTTTGACAGAACCGACTCAGGAACGAGGCTGCCGCTTCCCATCCGTACCGACTTGCACCGACCGTCGGCTCTCTGCAACATTCACGGGAAGGACATAATTCCTTCAATGTCATTCAATATTCGCAATAATTTAACCATATAAAGGGCAAAATGTCAACCCTTTTTTGCAAAACGACGCATAGCAGCAGGCTTTTGGGAGAGGATAAAACAAAAAGGAGTTTTCACAATGTTCAAGCACGAAAAGATGTTTTTTCACCCCGTTTCGGTGGAGCGGGCAAACCCGCAGTATGCGGCGCTCCTGCAGGAGCAGCTCGGCGGCGGCAACGGTGAGCTGAAGGCGGCAATGCAGTATATGTCGCAGAGTTTTCGGATCAAAGATCCCGAGATCAAGGACCTTTTCCTCGACATCGCGGCAGAGGAACTCAGCCATATGGAGATGATCGCGCAGACGATCAATCTTTTGAACGGTCATGACGTCGATGCCGCGGCGGTGCCTGCGGGCGAGATCCAGACGCATGTGCAGCTGGGTCTGAACCCCGGGCTGATCAATGCATCGGGTTATTCCTGGACGGCGGATTATGTGACGGTGACGGGAGACCTCTGCGCAGACCTGCTCTCGAACATCGCATCCGAACAGCGCGCAAAGGTAGTCTATGAATATCTCTACCGACAGATCGACGACAAGAAGGTGAAGGAGACCATTGATTTTCTCCTGAACCGCGAGGAAGCGCACAACGCACTCTTCCGCGAGGCATTCAACAAGGTGCAGAACAGCGGCTCCAACCGCGACTTCGGCACGACGAAGGCGGCGAAGATGTACTTCAGCCTTTCCGAGCCGTCTCCTGCGGACAGCCGCTTTACGGAGATCAGCGGAAAAAAGCCGAGTTTTGAGTGAACGAATCAACCGATCAGTCATTTCTTTCGACTCTATATAAAAAAGAAATACTGCTAAGTGTACTGTTATTGAAACTATGTAATTTATATAATACAAGATTGGAAAAATTCCAATCTTGTTTTTGTAAATTTATAATATTAAAAAAACATTGACAAACATCTATGTGTCACATATAATGATAAATAGATAAACATCTATGGGAGGTGGTTTGGGTGAACGAACGAAAAACGGCCTTGATGTTTAAAGCTTTTTGTGATGAAAACCGTATCCGTATTCTGAAAATGCTCAGAAACGGCGAAAAGTGCGCCTGTAAATTGCTTGAAGAGCTCAATGTAACACAACCTACTCTGTCCCATCATATGAAAATTCTTTGCGATTCAGGAATCGTCATCGGTCGGAAAGAAGGCAAATGGATGCATTATTCCATTTCTGCAGAAGGGACAAAAGTTGCAGAAAACTGCTTAAAGGAACTCACTTCCGTAAATTGCGGATACGAA
>JAZRGP010000477.1:0-3769 GCA_045644225.1 Christensenellaceae bacterium
ACTGCTGCGGGGATAACGGATTCCTTGTATTCTGCATCCTGCTCTTCGAAGAGCTCTGTGCAGGGCATGGAAACCACGCGAGCTGCGATGCCTTCTGCCTTGAGCATTTCATATGCCTTGACGCAGGGTTCAACTTCGCTGCCCGTACCGATGAGGATAACTTCGGGATTTTCGCTGTCCTTGAGAACGTATGCGCCGCGGAGAGCACCCTTGCCTGTTTCTTCATACAGCGGGAGCTTCTGTCTTGTGAGCGCGATGCAGATGGGCTTTTCCTTTGTCAGCGCGATCTGATAAGCCGCAGCTGTTTCCTTGGGATCTGCAGGACGGAATGTATAGGAGTTCGGCAGAGAACGCATCATTGCGAGCTGCTCGATAGGTTCGTGTGTGGGACCGTCTTCACCAACGCCGATGGAGTCATGCGTAAGAACATAGATCACGGGCAGACCCATAAGAGCGGAGAGTCTCATAGCGGGCTTTACATAGTCATAGAATACCATGAATGTAGCGCAGAAGCTTCTGAGGCCGCCGTGCAGCAGCATACCGTTGCAGATGCATGCCATTGCGAATTCGCGGATACCGAAGTGCAGGTTTGTGCCGAGTCTGTTTTCCTTGGAGAAGTATTCTCTCTTCTTCATGACGGTGTTGTTGGAGGGGCCAAGATCTGCGCTGCCGCCCATGAGGTTGCCGAGCTTGTCAGCAAGACGGTTGATAACAACGCCGGAAGCCTGACGAGTCGCCATAGCACCGTCGAATGTGTACATTTCATCGTCGAAGATATCTTCGGAGATGGGCTGATAGTAGCTTTCGTAGCGAGCCATGTCTTCGGGATATTCCTGAGCATAGCGCTGCATCATTTCGTTCCATGCAGCTTCTTCCTTCGCGAAACCTTCGCCGAGTTCAGCCATGTAAGCCTTGACTTCTTCGGGAACTGTGAATGCGGGGTAATCGAAGCCGAGCTTTTCTCTTGTCTTTGCGATGTTTTCGTCGCCAAGAGGAGCGCCATGGGACTTTTCGGAGCCTTCCAGCGGAGAAGCATAGCCGATCTCTGTGCGGATGATGATCATAGAGGGCTTCTTTGTCTCTGCCTTCGCTTCTTCGATCGCCTTTTCGATCGCAGCGATGTCGTTGTTGCCGTCAGCAACTTCGAGAACCTGCCAGCCGTATGCTTCGTAGCGCATCTTTACATCTTCTGTGAAAGCATCTTCTGTGCTGCCTTCGATCGTGATGTAGTTCTTATCGTAGAGAACGATCAGCTTGCCGAGGCCGAGGTGACCTGCGAGAGAGCATGCTTCTGCGGAAGCGCCTTCCTGCAGACAGCCGTCGCCGCACATTGCAAATGTGTAGTGATCTACAACGTTGTAGCCGGGCTTGTTGAATTCCGCTGCGAGGTGTGCTTCAGCCATTGCATAACCAACTGCCATTGCAATACCCTGACCGAGCGGACCTGTTGTTGCTTCGACGCCGCGTGTGTGGCGGTATTCGGGATGACCGGGTGTCAGGCTGCCCCACTGACGGAACTGCTTGAGGTCTTCCATTGTAAGGCCGTAGCCGAATGTGTGCAGGAGTGCATAGAGCATTGCGGAGCCGTGACCTGCGGAAAGGATGAATCTGTCGCGGTTCTTCCAATCGGGGTTAGCGGGATTATGCTTCATCTGCTTTGCCCAAAGTGTGTAAACCATGGGAGAAGCGCCCAGCGGCAGACCGGGGTGACCGGAATTTGCCTTCTGGATCATATCTACTGCGAGCATTCTTACGGTATTGATCGAAAGCTGATCTCTGTTCATTTATAATCTCCTCTTTCTAATTATTCTTTCAGTATAGATCCGCACAAATGCACGGATGTGTTTATTATATCACAAAATATACTTACCTAAAAGCATATTTTAGATTCTTTTTTTGCGGACTTTGCAGTAATGCACCGTGATCATCACCAGCGCCGCGATCCCGAAATATCCGAAGATGGGATAGACTGTCCCGATCAGCTCGCTGAAGCCCACGAGGCTGCCTGCCCATGCCAGCACGCTCAGCAGGATGACCGTCAGTTTGCGGTGCTTCGCGACAAAGGCGATCTTCTGCTTCAGATATTCATCCAGCGCAACGACAGCACTGAGCGAGCCGCCGAACATCCCGCAGAAGAGCAGGAACGCATAAGCATATCCCACCGCCATATGCACATTGCACGCAAGCGTCAGCATCGGCAGCGCCTCTCCCGCAGCCTCGGGCATCGCCCAGAGTGCGGAAAGGATGGACCCTGCGATCAGCATCAGCAAAAGCACGCCTGCGGCAAGACCTTTCACGAGCTTTTTATTACTATCTACGCGCAGACCGACTGGCGTCAGTATTCCGACCGAGCCGAAGATGTTATACGCAACGTAAGTACCCGCGGAGACGACCCAGTTCGTGATAAGCGGATTCTTCGCAGGCTGCGCCGCAGGGATCCCCGAAAAACCTTCGGTGATCACAATATACCCGCCGATCAGCACAGTGCAGACGACGAGCACGGGAACGATGCAGGAGAACACGCGGATCATCCCGTCGACGCCTCTCATGGATACGAGCACAACAAGCGCACAGAAAACCGCTCCGCCGATCATACGCGGAATGCCGAGCATCTGCTCGACAAGGGATGCCGTGCCTGCCGCCATGATGATATATACGCAGAAAAGAAAGACTGTTTCGATAATACCTACGGCATTCTTCAGCCAGGGGATGTCCCACTTGATGACGATCGCATCCATCTCCGTGATGCCCGTCTTCATCGTCAGCCAGATCAGCATCGCGCCGAATACAAACATCAGCACCATCGCAAGGATCAATCCTGCGAGACCGTTTTTGCCGAAGCTGCCGAAAAACTGCCAAAGCTCCTGCCCCGATACATACCCTGCCCCGAGGAAACATCCCGCAAAGGTCATGGCAAGTCCGAATATACTGATTTTTTTCATCATATCTCCTTAATGTAAATTCTGTCGGTTTATCCGACTTTCACATACGCTGATATTATAACACAGACCCGCACGCGATACATCTTAAAAATACGCAGGCCGAAAATGAGCTTTTCGCGAAAACTTATACGATGAAAATCCCGTATAACTAAAAGTTATATTATATCAATGTGAAAGTTTCATGAATTTTATTTATAATTTGTAATTTAAAAGTTGATTTTCAGTAATACTAATGGTACACTATGATAAATTAAAGTAATACTTCCCTGTGGAAAGGAGTCTGCCCATGGATATCAAGCAGCTGAACTACTTTATTCAGATCGCCATTGACGAGAGTTATTCGATCGCCTCCAAGAAGCTTTATATCTCTCAGCCTGCGCTGAGCAAGGTCGTAAAGAATCTTGAGCAGGAATTGAATATCAAGCTTTTCTATTCCTCCGAGCGCAAAACAAAGCTCACGGACGAAGGCAGAGTCTTCCTGCAGAAAGCCCAGAAGCTCGTCGAAGATTTCAATGAGCTCCTTGAAACGACCTGCAAAAACGAAAAGATCGAAAAGGGACACATCGCCCTCGGCATCCCGCCGATCGTCGGCTCCTGCTACCTCTCCGATCTCGTTATCAAGTTCCAGAAGGAATATCCCAATATCGATATCTCCATCACGGAAAAAGGCGCAAACGGTCTGCAGCAGGATGTATTCCTCGGCGTGCTGGATATGGGCTGCATCATGACTCCCATCTTCTCCAACCAGTTCGAGATCACGCCAATCTTCGAGGACCGCAACGTCGTCCTCGTCAATAAGGATCATCCGCTGGCAAACAGAGGCTCCA
>JAZRGP010000478.1:0-5509 GCA_045644225.1 Christensenellaceae bacterium
AGCTCCCCGCTGCTATGAAGAACATCATCGCTCAGAGAAAGCTCAGATTCTTCAACCTCAACTGCAACAAGATCAACGAAGAGCTCGAACTCCGCGGTAAGGGTATCAACACTTGCCTCCAGGCTGCTTTCTTCAAGATCACAGAAGTTATCCCCGTTGATGACGCTGTTGAATACATGAAGGCTGCTATCAAGAAGACATACGGCAAGAAGGGCGACGACGTAGTTGCTAAGAACTGGGCTTGCATCGACGCTGGTATCAACGGCCTCGAAGAAATCGCATATCCCGAAAGCTGGGCAACAACAACTGAAGGTGCTGCTCCCGCTAAGATCGCTCAGGATCCTTACTTCCTCGAGTTCATCCATCCCGTTGCAACACTCAAGGGCGACGAACTCCCCGTATCCGTTTTCGATCCCACAGGTACTGTTCCCACAGGCACAACAAAGTTCGAAAAGCGCGGTATCGCTGTTTCCGTTCCGAAGTGGCTCCCCGAAAACTGCATCATGTGCAACCAGTGCGCATATGTTTGCCCCCATGCTTGCATCCGTCCCGTTCTCGCAACAGACGAACAGCTCGCATCTGCTCCTGAAGCTTTCGTAGTTAAGGATGCTAAGATCAAGGGTACTGAATACAAGTTCAGAATGCAGGTATCTCCGCTTGACTGCACAGGCTGCGGCAACTGCGCAGACATCTGCCCCTCCAAGACAAAGGCTCTCGTTATGGAACCCCTCGCAGAAAGCCTCAAGACAGAAGAAGAAAACTGGAACTTCGGCGTAGAAGTACCGATCGCAGAAGACGTAGCTTCCGATAAGAACGTTAAGTCCTCTCAGTTCCTCCAGCCCCTCTTCGAGTTCTCCGGCGCATGCGCAGGCTGTGGCGAAACACCTTACGTTAAGCTCGTTACACAGCTCTTCGGTGACAGAATGATCGTTGCTAACGCAACAGGTTGTTCCTCCATCTACGGCGGCTCCGCTCCCACATGCCCCTACACAACAAATGCTAAGGGTCAGGGTCCCGCTTGGGCAAACTCCCTCTTCGAAGACAACGCTGAATTCGGCTACGGCATGAACCTCGCTGTTGTTACAAGAAGAAACAACCTCAAGATCGTTGTTAAGTCCGCTCTCGAAATGGATCTTACAGAAGGCCTCAAGGCTCTCCTCGGCGAATGGCTTGAAAAGGCTGCTGATGCTGAAGCTACAAAGGCTCTCGCTCCCAAGATGGCTGCTGCTCTCGAAACAGAGATCGCTGCTTCTCAGGACGGCGAAAAGAAGACACTCCTCAAGTCCATCTATGCTGACAAGGATCTCTTCGTTAAGAAGTCCATCTGGATGTTCGGTGGCGACGGTTGGGCATACGACATCGGTTACGGCGGTCTCGACCACGTACTCGCTATGAACGAAGACGTAAACATCCTCGTTCTCGATACAGAAGTTTACTCCAACACAGGCGGCCAGGCTTCCAAGTCTTCTCCCACAGGCGCAGTTGCTAAGTTCGCTGCAGCTGGTAAGAGAGTTAAGAAGAAGGACCTCGGCGCGATCGCTATGACATACGGTTATGTATACGTTGCACAGTGTGCAATGGGCGCTAACCAGGGTCAGCTCCTCAATGCTCTGAAGGAAGCTGAAGCATACGACGGTCCGTCCCTCGTAATCTGCTACGCTCCCTGCATCAACCATGGTATCAACATGGGCAAGTCTCAGGCAGAAGAGAAGAAGGCTGTAGAAGCTGGTTACTGGCAGCTCTACCGTTACAACCCCGCTGCTCCCGAAGGCACAAACCCCTTCACACTGGATTCCAAGGAACCCACAGCAAGCTATCAGGAATTCATCGCTGGTGAAACTCGTTATAAGACACTCAAGAAGATGTTCCCCGAAGTTGCTGACGAACTCTTCGCAAAGGCTGAAGAAGAAGCTAAGGCTCGTCTCGAAGGCTATAAGGCAAGAGCAGGCAAGTAATCTGAGTATTACAACCTAACATAAAAAATACTGAGTGCATTGCACTCAGTATTTTTTTATGCGCAGACCGACGATAAGCACTGCCCTTCGGGTTTTTGTGCCGTAGGGGCGAACTGTGTTCGCCCGCAGTGTTTTCGCAAGACTTATATCCGCGCAGCATTTGCACAATAAAAGTTTTTGAGGATCTTTAAGGAACTTTTTACAAAAAGTTCCTTAAACCTGCGGAGCAAAGTTCACAATGTATTCAATCTTTTTTAGGTGGAATGATGCTATAATAGAGATATCACATCGGAAGGAGAATCCGCTATGAGCAACCTGCGCAGCCTGAAAAAGCCAAAAAAACACAGAAAGAACATCGGTTATGTCGTCGCAGCGATATTGCTCGTTGCCGGGATCGTTACAGGGATCCTCATGCTCTCGGGGAAGAGCAGCTTTAAGCCCCGCAAGGCCGATATCAAGACCGAGGTCGTGCAGGAGATCGAATAAACAGATATGAGCGGAGAGATCCGCTCTTTTTTTTTGTATAAAAAAACAACCGCCGTGAAGCAGTTGTTTTGTAAAACCTTGAAAATACCTCATCTCCTCGCTCTTCGCTTTACGGGCTTTGTGAAGAAGCTGATTCCCATTACGCCGATGATGATGAGGATCGTGCAGACGATCTGATAGGGCAGGAGTGCTTCCTTCAGCAGAACCGCACCAGCAACGACGGAGATCGCCGTGGAGAAGTTGCCCCAGATGGTCGTGTTGACCGCGGGGAGATAGCGCAGCGAATAGCTGATGAGATTGCCCGTGATGAACGTGCAGCAGATGCCGAGATAGAGGATGCCCATGAGATAGGAGCTGTTCGCGAGCGGTGCGAAGTATGTTCCCCATGTTCCGTTTGCCGTGCAGGAGATGATCGACCATACGCCGAAGATCGCGACGCCTGCCAGACAGTTGAAGCAGCTGATCTCTGCGGGAGAATAGCTCTTTTTGACATAGCGCATCAGAACATTGCTCGTTGCGCAGCTCAGGGAAGAGCAGAGCAGCAGCACAAATCCGCGCCAGTCGATCGCGCTGAGCTCATCCATGGAGCCAATCGCGAACATCGCGACGACCGCACCGACCGAGCAGAGCATAAAGAGGTTCTGCAGCCACGTCGTCTTTTCTTTCAGCAGGAATCCCGCGATCAACCGTGCAAAGATAGGCACGATCGCGAAGAGGATGCCGCTGACGATGGAGGTCGTGTATACCAGTCCGAATGCCTGGAACCCGAGGAAGCCGACATACGTCACCGCCATAAAGAAGAGCGAAACCTTGGGTTTGCCTTTTACGGAGATCTTCAGCTTGCCGATGATGAGCAGGATGAGCGAGGGCAGCAGTGCCGTCGTAAAGCGGAACATCATGGTCTGCAGCGGTGCAGCGACGCCTGCACTGTTCTTGACGAAGAAGAAGGAGAATCCGACAAATACGGCATAGAAGAATATGCCGATATATGCGGAGAAGGTTTTGTTTTTCATATCCCTGTCCTTAAAAGAAATACGGCACGGGCATCCCCGTACCGTATTGTTTTACGTTAGTTTTCTGCCTTTGCTTCGCAGTAGAGGCAGCGGTAGACCTTGTTTTCGCGGTCTGTCAGCTGGAAGATCTGCGGAAGTTCCTGCTCGGTCGTGCTGATGCAGCGGGGATTCTTGCAGCGGATGACGTTTGTCAGGCGCTCGGGCAGCTCAGCGCTGCGTTTTTCCGTGCGTTCGCCTTCGCGGATGATGTTGATGGTCGCGCCGGGATCGACAAAGCCGAGGATGTCCATGTTGAGGTCAAAGGCACCGTCGATCTTGATGATGTCCTTTTTGCCCATCTTGGAGCTCGTTGCATTCTTGATGATTGCGACTGCACAGTCCAGACGGTCGAGCTTGAGGAGCTGATAAAGGCTCATGCCCTTGCCTGCAGTGATATGGTCGATAACGATACCGTTTTTGATGGAATCAATATTCATTTATTTTACCTCCAGAAGTTTCAGCAGCAGAGCCATGCGCATGTATTTGCCATTGAGAACCTGCTTGAAGTAGCAAGCACGCGGATCCTCGTCGATCGCAACGCTGATCTCGTTGACACGGGGAAGGGGATGCATGATGCAGAGGTCTTCCTTAGCATGCTGGAGCTTTTCGGGAGTGAGGATATAGCTGTCCTTCAGGCGGAGGTAGTCTTCTTCGTTGAAGAAGCGCTCTCTCTGTACGCGTGTCATATAGAGGATATCCAGCTCGGGCATAACGCTTTCGAGGTCTGTCGTCTGGATGTAATCGAGGTTGTTGTTCTCGATGATGTCTTTTCTGATGTAGCTCGGTACCTTCAGTTCATCGCGAGAAACGAGGACAAACTTGATGTTTGCATAGCGGGAGAGTGCCGCGATGAGGGAGTGTACCGTTCTGCCGAACTTGAGGTCGCCGCAGAAGCCGACTGTGAGGTTGTCGAGACGGCCCTTTTCACGGCTGATCGTCAGCAGGTCAGCAAGCGTCTGTGTGGGATGGTTGTGACCGCCGTCACCTGCGTTGATAACGGGGATGGATGCATTCATGGATGCAACGAGCGGAGCACCTTCCTTGGGGTGGCGCATTGCGATGATATCCGCATAGCAGGAAACTGTCTTTGCAGTATCTGCAACGCTTTCGCCCTTTGCAGCGGAGCTGGAGCCAGCGCCTGTTACGGAGAGGACATAGCCGCCGAGTTCATACATAGCCGCTTCAAAGCTGAGGCGTGTACGTGTGGAGGGCTCGAAGAAGAGCGTTGCGAGCTTCTTGCCTGCGCACTTGTGTGCGTATTTTTCGGGATTTGCGATGATGTCTTTCGCAACTTCGATGAGCTCGTCGAGCTCCTGTGTGGAAAGCTCAAGAATATCGATCAGGCTTCTTACCATTATTTTGTGCCTCCGATCCAGCTTTCGTCAGAGGGATTGTTGCGGAATGCGATCAGGCGGGAGATATCCTCGGGGCGGATATAACCTTCTTCCGCAGCAACTTCTGCGATGCAGTCAAAGTCTGTGAGGGATACGTTCTTAACTTCCGCAGCAGCGAGGCGTTCCAGACCCTTCTTCATGCCGTATGTGAAGATGCTGACGATACCGAGAACTTCCGCACCTGCTTCGCGGAGGATGTTAACAACTTCGATGCAGCTGCCGCCTGTGGAGATGAGGTCTTCCACGACGACGACCTTCTGACCTGCTTCCAGCTTGCCTTCGATCTGGTTCTTTCTGCCGTGGTCCTTTGCGCCGCTGCGGACATAACCCATGGGGAGACCGAGAAGATGCGCGGTGATCGCTGCGTGTGCGATGCCTGCGGTGGAGGTGCCCATGAGGACTTCTGCTTCGGGATAATATTCTTTGATGGTGGCTGCGAGGCCTTCTTCTACGTCTGTGCGGACTTCATGGTCAGAGAGTGTCAGGCGGTTGTCGCAGTATACGGGGCTCTTGATGCCGCTGGCCCATGTGAAGGGTTCTTCGGGACGGAAGAACACAGCTTTGATTTTCAGGAGATCTTTTGCGATTTTGATTTTCATTTCTTATTATTCCTCTCTTATCC